>JBILVH010000068.1:0-8251 GCA_044370555.1 Candidatus Nanopelagicales bacterium | reverse complement strand
CATCAACTCCGTGATCATCGAGCGGACTCCTTCAGCTGCTCACCGAACGCACCGACGGCTGCGGTGCGTTCCTCGGCGGTCAACTCGAGTGCCGTCCGTGACGCTATGTCGCTCATTACAACGTCCGAGACGAGATACTCCGCAAACTCCGCCACCGGACGGTTGTCCATAGCGCCAGCATCGACGTAGAAGTACAAGCTTCGGCTGAGCGGGTAGACCTCCCGCCCGACGGAACTATCGTTCGGAGCCACGCATGACTCACCCTCGCCCAAGCCGATGAGCCGAACCTGTCCGGCCCAGGACCGGACGCTGGAGTAGTCCACGATGCCAAGTGCTGCGGGACGGTCGTCGATCGCATTGAGGACCGCACTATTGCTGACGGTCGCTGACCGGTCAGCCGTCAGCGCCGCCACCTGGCCGCGCTCCTCGGCGATGGGCTCGATAACTCGAGCGACGTAAGTATCAACCGTTGCGGACGAGGCGTTGGGGATGACGAACTCCCACGCGGCATTCGGATAGTCAGTGCCCGAGCCGAGCTCGGCTGCGAGAGGTCCGGCGTCCTGCCACGTGCGAATGACATCCGGCTCAGTGAAAGTCGCGTCCAATTCCGCGCTGGTCAACGCGTAGAGGTCGGCATATGTCATGCAAGCGGGGGCCTTGGAAGCGCCTGCGGTCGCGATGACCACGGCATCGCGTCCGACTAGGAGTTCCGCTGGGCTGATACCCGCCTTCTCACACGAAGCCCGCTCTGCGTCGGACATTGGTCGACTGGTCCCGATCACCTGTGTCAGACCCTCACAGAAGAGCAGGATCGAGGCGCTGGATCCGACGAACTCAAGCCGCACATCGACCATAGATCGCTCGGCGGCATACCCGGCGACCGACTGGGCGATCAAGCCCTGCATGGTCTGCGATCCGGCGATGGTGAGCGTTCCGGAGACAGGCGGCGTCGAACACGCCGTCGCCACGCATGCGAGTGTGGCGCACGCGGCAACAGCGAGACCACGCACTAACGACGACGGCACGCGAATCCTCCCGCGGGGAGGCTACTAGCAACCAGTCATCCGTGGCGACCGCTGCGGTCACCGGCGGGTACGGCGGAGCGGCCAGCCGGGGAACAGCACCCACGATGTGAAGGCAACGAGCGGCAGGGCCAGCAGGGGCAGCATCGCGAGGATGCTGGCTCCGGCCAGGACGGACACCGCGATCTGCACTGTCGTCAGGAGACCCCACGTGAGTGCCGCAACCACGGCGCGGTGTCCGGCGTCGGCGCTATCGGTCAGACAGCCGTAGGCGAGCACGACGGCCGTGAGCCCGGAGAGGATCGCAGCGGGCAGCGCCGAGATGACGGACAGCCCGATCACTGACGGCAGCGCCGCGGAAGCCAGGGCCACCCCCACGAGCAGGCTGAGGAAGAACGGTTGACGAGGCGCGACCAGGACGCCACGCAGCGACGGCCGGGGTGGGGGGTCCTGGATCGCCGCCGACGTGGATGCCGCATCGGCAGGGCGGGCGACGCAGGGATGCGCGCGGGCAGCGGCCATCTGGGCGGGCGTGACGGGATCGTCGGTCGCCGAGATGAGCGCGTCGTACGCCTCGCGGACCCTGATGAAGGTGGCGTCGTCACCACCGTGGTCAGGGTGCAGGAGTTGCGCCCATGCACGCCAGGCCCGCCGCAGGTGCTCAGCCGACGCATCCGCGGGCACCCCGAGGATCGCCGCATACCTGGCGCGCTCGGACGGGGTCACGGCGTCATTGTGCGACCTATCCGCAAGATCGGCGCGTCCGAGCGGAGTCAGGGGCGGACAGTCCCCGGGCCTTCCCGGTAGCCGACCCCGACGACCGCACGCACGGTGGCGGAACTGCGGCCGGTGACCCAGACGCGGTACGTGCCCGAGACCGCGGTGGTGGTGAGTCGGGCTAGGTAGAGGAATGACGTTCCGCTGTAGGGCTCGTAGAAGGGTGTGCGCTCATTGGGCCTCAGCACGAAACGCTGTCCGGTCGGTGAGACCACCGCCACAGTCGGCAGTTGCTCAGCAGTCAGCGCGTTCGCGGGCCACTGGTCAACAATTAACAATTGCACCTGGAGCGACTGCCCAGAGCGCATACCGACCCGGAAGCCGCGTTTCGACTGGGGTCGGGCGAGGGTCGTGTAGACCGCAAACGACACGGTCCCGTCAACCAGGAGTGGGCCGCGGGCGGGGGTGCGATCTCCGCTATCAAGCGTCACCGGCTGGTGGGCGAGAGCGGGCGCTGCCCCGATCAGGCTTCCGGCCGAGAGGGCACCAACACCGAGGAGGACCCCCGCAACCCGAGTGCTCCACCGCAGATCCATGCCCCCACCCTGCCACCGGAGGGCGCCCCACACATCTCGGCGCCGGGCGGGCGGAGCCGTCAGCCCCCTGCTTCGGCGAACAGGTCGACAAGTTCGCCGACCGTGTGCCCGCTCTCGGCCGGGTGCCGGAATGCTGCATCGCGCAGGACGACATACTCGTTGCGGCGGCCGACCTTGCTCTTCAGGAGGAAGCCAGCCCGCTCCAGGTCGCTCACGATGGCGTTCGCCGATCGTTCCGTGATCCCCGCCGCGACCGAGATGTCACGGATGCGCATGGTGGGTTCCCGGGAAATGAGGAGCAGGACCCTGCCGTGATTAGTCAGCAGAGTCCACGCTCGCTCCGGATGCTCGGTCACCGCGCACATCATTCCCCACGAAGGGGATCTGATGCCGGAAAGACTCCTAGTTCTCGCCCTGCGCCTTGGTGTAGCCCTGCGCCCCGTCGACGACCTCGAGCTTCTCCACGTGCATCCACCGGTAGACCCGGCCGACGCGCTGGAGGAGGTCGATGATCGACTCGTCATTCCAGGCCGCGCGGTCAGTGATGATGAACCGGCAGCGGAAATGGTCGATGCAGTTAGTCGCACCGCCGGTGGCAGGCCACACGACCGTACCGCGGTTGGAGATCATCTTCAGTGAGTAGGGCGTGCCGGCGATCGCCGCCTGGAGCCGCTCGGCGATCCGGGCCGGCTCGTCAGTCGACTCGATGAAGACATCGGCTCCGTCCTTGGTGCGTGACCCCGGATGCGACCGCGCCGAGACGCGGTCGACGTAGGGGAGGTCGAGCTTCTTGTAGGCGCGGCTCGCGATGCTGGACCGCTGCCCGAGTCGGGCCTCAATGGCGTCGACGAAGGCGGCGGCACCGACGGGGGTGCCGACCTTGACGTCCTGGGTGTGGATGCCGTCCTCGAGGGTGCGCAGAACCGCCTGCTCGAGGTTCTCCGCGGCGTCGAACTGGCCCAGGTGACGCAGCATCAGGACGCCCGAGAGGATGACCGCACTCGGATTGGCCACGTCCTTGCCGGCGTACTTCGGGGCAGATCCGTGCACCGCCTCGAAGATCGATGCCTCCGTGCCGAGGTTCGCGGAGGGCGCGAAGCCGAGCCCGCCAACCAAGGCGCTGGTCAGGTCGCTGATGATGTCGCCGTTCATGTTCGTGGTCACGATGACCTCGAACTGCTCGGGGGCCTTGACCAGCTGGTGTGCGCAGTTGTCGATGATCACGTGCCAGGTGTCGAGGTCGGGGTAGGACTTCGCAGCCTCCTCGAACTCCGACTTGAGCATGCCCTCGGTGAACTTCATGATGTTCGCCTTGGTTGCAGCGGCGACGTTGGTGCGACCCTCCGCGCGAGCGAGTTCCAGCGCGGTCAGCGCGATCCGGCGCGACCCGACGCGGGAGATCACCTTGAGGCACTGGGCGACGTCCGGGGTCTGCATGTGCTCGATACCGGCGTAGAGATCCTCGACGTTCTCGCGCACCACCACTAGGTCGATCCCGCGGCCGGAGTAGGGGGTCGGCACTCCGGGCATCTCCCGCACTGGGCGCACGTTCGCGAAGGTCTCGAAGAGCTTGCGGAGCGTGACGTTCGCGGACTTCTCGCCGAAGCCGACCGGTGTCTCGAGCGGCCCCTTGAGGACCATGCGGGTGCGGTCGATCGAGTCGATGGTCTCCTGCGGGACACCGCTCGCGATCCCTTTGCGGAACACCTCGGCCCCAGCCTCCGCCTCCTCCCACGCGATGCTCGCTCCGGCGGCATCAATGAGTCGGACGGCCGCCTGGACGACCTCCGGGCCGATGCCGTCGCCGGCGATGACTGTGACGGGGACTGGGGTGGTGGATGTAGTCATGGGCACATCATTACAGGCAAGAGATTTCCGGCAATCTCCGACCCCTCATGACAGCGGCGCCGCCCCCCGGGTGGGGAGCGGCGCCGCTGACGAGGGACTAGCTATGCAGGTCGAACCGATCGTTCTCCATGACACTGACCCACGCCGCAACGAAGTCACGCACGAACTTCTCGGCGGCGTCATCGCACGCGTAGACCTCGGCCAGTGCGCGCAACTGCGAGTTCGAGCCGAAGACCAGGTCGACCCGGCTGCCGGCCCACTTCACCCCACCGGTGGCGCGGTCACGGCCTTCGAAGACCGTCTGGTCCTCGTCTGCGGGATGCCAGGTCGTGTCCATGGTCAGCAGGTTGACGAAGAAGTCGTTCGTCAGCACCCCCGGCCGCTGCGTGAACACCCCGAGTGCCGACTGACCCGTGTTGGCGCCCAGCACGCGCAAGCCGCCGACGAGCGCCGTCATCTGCGGCGCAGTCAGATTGAGCAGGTTCGCGCGCTCGATGAGCAGATGCTCAGCCGGTGACACGTGCCCCTTGGCAACGTAGTTGCGGAACCCGTCGAAGGTCGGCTCCAGCACTGCGAACGACTCCACGTCCGTCTGCTCCTGCGACGCATCCGTGCGGCCGGGCGTGAACGGCACGGTGACGTCATACCCCGCCGCCTTGGCGGCCCTCTCGATCGCGGCACCGCCCGCGAGGACGATGAGATCAGCGAGCGAGACCTTGGCGGTGGATGAGGCATTGAACTCAGCCTGGATGCCTTCCAGCGTCCTCAGCACCCGCGCGAGTTGGCTCGGATCGTTGACCTCCCAGCCACTTTGCGGCTCGAGCCGGATCCGGGCACCGTTGGCACCGCCGCGCTTGTCAGTGCCGCGGAAGGTCGCGGCCGAGGCCCATGCCGTGGACACGAGTTCGGACACCGACAGACCCGAGGCCGCGATCTTCTCCTTCAGGGCTGCGACGTCCGCTGCCGTCACCAACGGCGCCGAGACCGCCGGCACCGGATCCTGCCAGATCAGCTCCTCGCTCGGCACGAGCGCACCGAGGTAGCGGACACGCGGCCCCATGTCGCGGTGCGTCAACTTGAACCACGCGCGCGCGAACGCATCAGCGAACTCCGCGGGGTTCTCAAGGAAGCGGCGCGAGATCGGCTCGTAGATCGGATCGACCTTGAGTGCTAGGTCCGTCGTCAGCATGACGGGGGCATGACGCTTCGTGGGATCGTGCGGGTCGGGCGCAAGATCGGCGTCTTCAACGTTGACCGGGACCCACTGATTGGCACCTGCGGGGCTCTTGGTCAGCGTCCAGTCGTACTTGAAGAGCATCTCGAAGTAGGTGTTGTCCCAGGTGATCGGCGTCGGGGTCCATGCGCCCTCAAGCCCGCTGGTGATGGTGTCGTCACCACTCCCAGTGCCGAAGGTGTTCCGCCAGCCGAGACCCTGCTCCTGGAGCGGTGCGCCCTCGGGCTCCCTGCCGACGTACTTGCCTGGATCGGCGGCGCCGTGGGTCTTGCCGAAGGTGTGACCGCCAGCCACAAGAGCCACGGTCTCGACGTCGTTCATCGCCATACGGGCGAAGGTCTCGCGGATGTCGCGCGCGGCGGCCATCGGGTCCGGTACGCCGTTCGGGCCCTCGGGGTTGACGTAGATCAGACCCATCTGGACGGCCGCCAGCGGGTTCTCCAACTCCCGGTCGCCGGTGTAGCGGGCGTCACCGAGCCACTCTTGCTCCGAACCCCAGTAGATGTCCTCCTCGGGCTCCCACACATCTGCGCGGCCACCGCCGAAGCCGAAGGTCTTGAACCCCATGGTCTCCATCGCGACGTTGCCGGCGAGGATCATCAGGTCGGCCCAGGAGAGCGCCCGACCGTACTTCTGCTTAACCGGCCACAGCAGACGACGAGCCTTGTCGAGGTTGGCGTTGTCCGGCCAACTGTTGAGCGGCGCGAAGCGCTGCATGCCGGTGCCACCGCCACCACGGCCGTCGCTGATGCGGTACGTACCCGCCGCGTGCCAGGTCATGCGGACCATGAACGGGCCGTAGTGACCGTAGTCAGCAGGCCACCATTCCTGGGAGTCCGTCATGACGACTGCGATGTCACGGCAGACGGCATCGAGATCGAGGGCGGCGAACTCCGCGGCGTAGTCGAACTCCTCGCCCATCGGGTCGATGGCCGGCGGGTTCTTCTGCAGCACCTTGAGGTTCAACTGCGTAGGCCACCAGTCCCGGTTCGACGTGCCCGGTGCTGCCTGCTTCGTGTTGCTGCCTGCGCCTGTCACCGGGCACTTGCCTTCGCCTGCCATATGATTCTCTCCTCAGTGCGTGTAGACCCTGCGATGTAAACGTCGTGAATCTGTGTCGATCTGGTAGTAGCGAACCTACTCCCGGGCTAGGGGCCCGAACACCCCGACCGGAGTCTCATTCTGGCCGTCCAGCCCCACACCCGCACGGGCAAAACCTCACGGTGTCAAAACGGCTCATTTTCCGGCTCGTTTTGACACCGTGAGGCAAGGGCGGGCTAGGCGGCCTCGGGAAGGGCGCAGGCTGGCGTCGAGCCGGGCAGTCGCCCACGGTTGGCCGCGATCCAGCGATAGGTACGGTCGGCGACCCAAGCCACCCCGGGCCAGTCCCCCACGCTGCCGACGATCGGCCACGGCGGGGGTGCGTGCCTGAGCATCGCCATCACGGCGCGACTGCCCGCCACCACGCTGCGGTCGCTGCGCACGAACTGGACGGCGGTCGAGCACTCATCGGCTGTCAGGCCGAAGGATGCGATGTCCGTCCGCTGCCACGGGGCAATGTCAATGTCCGGCCTGATCCACCTGCGGATGACGTTGACGCTGGAGGTGCAGAAGCCACAGTCACCGTCGAAGATCATCAGCGGGCGCACGTCATCAGCCTAATCCGGACAGCGAAGACGCTTCGACGAACCCCGGACGGCGAACCGCGAACGAGTAACCCCTGGCGCCAGCCGGACGAGGAACCCCGGCGCCCGCCCGACGACGAACCCCGCGGCAGCTACCTGACCGTGACTCTGGACGACACCGCCTCGGCAGCGGAGCCGGCCGAGTTGGATGCCACCACGGTCGCCGTGTGGACACCCTTCGCTAGCGCCCGGGTCCCCGACCATGACGTCGTCGTCAGGCTCGGCGAAGTGGCGACTGCCCTGCCCCTGGCGTCTTCGATGGTGACAACGTACTTCACCGCAGCACCACCGGTCGAGGCCGACTTGGTCCACGTGACAGTGGGGACCTTGCGCGAGTTCACCGACAGAGTCACTCGCGTTGCGGGTGAGGGCGGCGCCGCCTTGGTCGTCGCGGTGGCGGCAGCGGAGGTGACGGACTGGCCGCCACGGGCCGCCGTGACCCGCACCGACACCGTCTGGACCGGCTGCAGTCCCGTGACGGTGACCGTCCCTGTCGTACCTGTGAAAGTGATGCGGACGCGCGATGCGGGGATCGACGTGGTGCCCACCGTCGCCGCAGCCGTGTACGTGACCCCGGTCTGTCGGGTGAAGGTGAAGGCCGCCGACGATGAGGTGGTGGCGCCTGCCCGAAGAGTTGGCCGCGTTGGCGGAGGTGAAGGCACCGTGGTCTGTGCCGATTGGGATGCCACCGAGTAACCGGACGTGCCTTCGCCGTTCGTGGCCGCGACGCGGAAGACGTAGGTGCTGCCAGACGTGAGCCCTGTGACCGTGGCTGAGGGACCGGTACCTGAGCCGTCATTGAACGTCGTCCAGGCCTGCGCGGCAACCAGCCTGAACTGCACGACATAGTCGGTGACGGCCGATCCGTTCGCTGCTGGCGCTGACCACGACAAGGCCACGCTGGTGGTGGTGATCGCGCCGATCGTCGGTGCGGCCGGGGTGCTCGGCGCTTGCGCCGCCAAGGCGGACGACGACGGCGGCGAGTAGTCCGAGATCCCCTGGCTGTTGGTGGCAGCCACCCGGAAGACATAGCGCTGACCGGCGGTGAGGCCGGTGACGGTGGCCGAGCCGGTGGCAACGAACCCATCGTTGAACGTCGTCCACTCGGTGGCGCCCACGAGACGGTACTGCACCATCTGCCCGGTGATG
>JBILVH010000066.1:0-8393 GCA_044370555.1 Candidatus Nanopelagicales bacterium | reverse complement strand
GTTTCATGGAGCGTTTTGACACCGTGAGGCACGGGGGGTCAGAGGCGGGCGACGCCGTCCGCGCGGGCGGCCTCTGCAACGGCGTACGCCACGGCCAGGGGCACGCGGCGGTCGAAGACACCGGGCACGATCATGTCGGCCGAGAGGTCCGCACCAACCGCCTCGGCGATCGCGGTCGCCGCCGCGCGCTTCATCGCCGGCGTGATGCGCGTGGCCCGCACGTCGAGCGCGCCGCGGAAGACCCCGGGGAATGCCAGCACGTTGTTGATCTGGTTGGGGAAGTCACTGCGGCCGGTGGCGACGACAGCTGCAGTTCGCCGGGCGACCTCCGGGTGCACTTCCGGGTGCGGATTCGCCAGGCCGAAGACGATCGCGTTAGGCGCCATGGATGCGACGGCGGCATCCGGCACCTTGCCCGCAGATACCCCGATGAAGACATCGGCGCCGGCCAGCGCATCGACGAGCGTGCCCGAGAGATTCGCTCGGTTGGTGCGCTCAGCCAGCGCGCGCTTGGTCTCGGTCAGATCCGTCCGGTCGCGCGAGACCAGGCCGACCGAGTCAGCGACCGCGATGTCGCCGATACCGGCGTCGAGCAGCATGTCGGCGCATGCGACACCCGCCGCGCCCGCACCGGACATGACCACGCGCATGTCCGACAGCGCGCGTCCGGTGACCCGCCCCGCATTGATGAGCGCGGCGAGTACGACGATCGCCGTGCCGTGCTGGTCATCATGGAAGACCGGGATGTCCAGAGCCGCCTGGAGCCGCTCCTCGATCTCGAAACAGCGTGGCGCGGAGATGTCCTCCAGATTCACCCCGCCGTATGCCGGAGCGAGGCGGATCACGGTCTCGATGATCTCGTCGGTGTCGGTGCAGTCGAGGCAGATGGGGACGGCGTCGACGCCGCCGAACTCCTTGAACAGCAGGGCCTTGCCCTCCATGACCGGCAGCGCCGCAGCCGGCCCGATGTTGCCGAGTCCGAGCACCGCGGTGCCATCCGTGACGACGAGCACGGTGTTGGCCTTCCAGGTGTAGTCGAAGACGAGGTCCGGCTCCGCGGCAATGGCCTCGCAGACCCGGGCCACACCGGGTGTGTACGCGAGGGACAGACCACCACGGTCGCGCACCCGCACAGTCGGACGGACCTCGATCTTGCCCCCGTGATGCAGCGGGAAGGCGGGGTCGGCGTCGCGCTCGCTCGCCAACGGGCCGGAGGTGTCGAAATCGTCGTCAGACATGCGCGCAAGTGTGGCAGCGTGACGTAGACCACACCGAGCCAGCCTCAATCGTCGGACACATCCTCGCCGGTCAGCGGCGTACGACGACTCCGATAACCAGCTCATCGGGCACCGGGCCGAAGAGCCGCGAATCGTCGGAGGCATCGAGGTTGTCTCCCTCGACCCACCAGCCACCCGGCTCGCACCGCCACACTCGCTTGACGATGACGAGGCCGGGCCGGTCCGGACGCTCGATGACGACGACCTGGCCCGGACGAATGCGCCGGGTACGCCGCACCAGGCAGGTGTCGCCGTCGCGGAGGGTCGGGGCCATCGACTCCCCCACCACCCGCACCCGGAGGAACGGCAGCGCTATGGGGCGGCGGGCTCTGGCCACGGCCCCATCCTGCCGGTGACTGACCCCGCGCAGCCACGGGCACCTGCGAGTAGGGTTGAGGCACTGAGACGATCGAGATCATCGACACGACGACACGACCCGACGACACGAAAGGCCCGCCATGAAGATCAGCAGACTCCTGGCTCCTCGCACCATCGTCCACGCCCATTGCGATCTGCCCTGTGGTGTCTACGACCCCGCGCAGGCCCGGCTCGAGGCGGAGTCGGTCAAGGCGTGCATGGTGAAGTACCACGCGTCGGACGACCACGACTTCAAGGCGCGCGCGGTCACCATCAAGGAGGAGCGCTCCGACCTGGTGAAGCACCACCTCTGGGTGCTGTGGACCGACTACTTCAAGGCCCCGCACTTCGAGAAGTACCCCAACCTGAACACGCTGTTCAACGAGGCCACGAAGCTCGCCGGTGCCGGCGGCACGAAGGGTACGACCGACGTCGCCGTCGCTGACCAGCTGCTTGCGAAGATCGATGAGATCGCGGCGATCTTCTGGGAGACCAAGAAGGCGTAAGGCATGCGAAAGGCCCCCTGACCTGCGGATCTAGGTCAGGGGGCCTTTCGCCGCTCACCTGTCTATTCATCGGATGTTGCTGCGGGATGCCCCGTGACTCGGCGGATACGGGGGTAGTGTGATCGCCCATGGCCGATCAGTTGGACGAGTTGGTGGCGTGGACTCTGCGGATGTCACGCGCGGAGCGCGAAGCAGAACCCATCCACGTGACGCGGACCTCCGTGTGGTTCGGGGCGATCGGCTTCCTCGCTCTGGCCGTGGGCCAGTCCCTGCTCTGCTGGGCGCCGAGCATCGCTCGACCCGCCTACATCCTCTTGACGGTGGGGACCTTGTGCCTGGCCGTGGCGATCCTCTACCACCTAGATCAGCATCGACTGCGCTTCGGGCTTACCGCTCTTGTCTTTTTCAATCTCGCGATCGTGGCAGCTTCGGCGGTGTGGGTTCCTTACGCGATCAACCCGGACATCCGAGGAACCGAAGGCGCGATCTTGTACGGGTACATAGCGTGGGGAGCGGCCTGGACTCTCGGCGCGATCGGCACCTTCTTCGTGCTCTCGCGCAAGGAGCGTCGCCTGGAGCGCGGTGACCGGAAGGCTGCCACGGAGATCCACGCTTCCTTCTTCCAGCTCCTCATCCTGGGTGTAGGCATGCTGATCTATGGCATCAGCTTCATCGAGCAGAGTTCCTCCCCCAATGACAAGGTCGATGGAGTGCTCAGCGTCGTCGGCCCGGTCCTCATCGCGATCGCTGCGATCAACCACATCGAGCACCTGACTCTGCGAATTGGCCGTCCCGCGGTCATCATCACGATCGTCGGCATCTCCATTTGGTCCGTGAAGAATCTCAGTAGAGCCGTCACGGACTGGATGAGCGATCCCGCACTTGCACGGTTCTTCGTCTACGGAGTGCAGGGGTTCGTCTTCGCCCTTGGCGCCGTGGCGTGCATCCTCGTGCTCTCGCACAAGAAGGCCTGGCTGGCCGCCCGCGCCAGCATCTAGTCGTGTGATCCATGGAGTCGCGCACCCCACGGCAGGAGATTCAGACGGTCACCCGCTGGCGGCCGCTGAGCCGCGACCGCGAGGGCGATGCTGACGCCTGGCAGGCTCTGGCTAGCCCGTGACCGCGAACCAGCGACCCTCAGGGTCGCTGAAGGCGAAGTTCAGGACTCCGCCGTGCTCACCGATCTCCGTCACGGTAACGCCGCGCTCCATCAGCCCGGTTCGCGCCGCCTGGAGGTCATCGGCTCGCAGGGCGATGGAGGGAGTCGCGAGGTCAAGCCCGTCAGGGTTGTCGGCCATCATGGCTAGCGGGACCAGTTCGAAGTCGAATCCCTGATCAGCGAAGCCGACCTGCACGATCGAGAACTCGCCAAACTCCATCCGGTGCTTCTCGACCATTCCGACCTGCTCCACCCAGAAGCGACGGCAGGCTTCCGCATCGTCAACGTAGAGAACCACGTACCGCACACGCATTCGCAACTCACTTCATTCAGCCGCTCTTGATGGCGTCGAGCGAGCGGAGAGTCCGGGTCGGGGCACGAACATAGTCGGGTGCTACGGGCCTAGTAGGGGTCGACGGGCGAGTCGTGGTGCAGCACCTTGAGTACAGGTGTGGCGTGGACGCGACGCGCACCCTTGATAACGACATTGCGCGCGAACCACGGCATCTGGCTCAGAACAGCACGTCGACCCGGCCAGCCGGCGCGTGCGCGGTCGAAGACAGCCAGGGTCGACTCGCGGCCTAGGTATCGCAGTCGTCCGCGGACCAGCACGCGATCGATGAGGGCGGACGTGACTCCGACACTGCAGAAGCTGTCGTGGATCAGGACCCGTGCCTGCGGGGCGAGGTGTGTTGTCCAGTGGAGGTCGTCCACGACCGTCCAGTAGTCGTGCTTCCCATCTATGTAGAGCAGATCAATTGTTCCCACCCAGGTGGACCTGGCCTCCTTCGACGGCATAGCCCTGAGGTCGACGACGTCCCCCAGCCCTGCCTGCGCAATGTTCGTCTCGAAGATCCCGCGGGTTCGCTGCCCACCGAACATGGAGCCCTCGACGAACGGGTCGATAGCGACCACTCGCGCACCGCGCAATTGGGCAGCCAGACCGAGGATGACCGTGGAGCGCCCTTGATGACTACCGATCTCGACGATCGTCCCGCCCGCTGGCACGTGCGATGCCTCATCCCACAGAACGCGTCCCTGGCCCTCCGTGAGCCAGCCTCCGATGGGGTCGGCAACGAGCCAGGCCTGCTCGAACGTACTGGGCGTAGCAGGGTTGCTCGCAGGCCGTGCATCCGTCACAGGCCACACCTTATGCTGCGCCGGTGAGGGGACGTGTGACTTGGCGGCGTCCCACTTCGGCAACGGTCACCGACGGCATCGTCCTCGGCGTCCTCGGCGTCGTTCTCGCCGTGCAGAACATTGGCCAGACTCGTTTCGACACCAAGCTCGACTTGCTCATCGACCCTTGGGGATTCCTGGCGCGGAGCCTCAGCGCATGGGACACCAGCGCCGGGTTCGGGCAGGTGCAGAACCAGGCGTACGGCTACCTATTCCCCATGGGGCCGTTCTTCGGAGCCCTCCACACGATGGGTGTGCCAACGTGGGTCCAGCAATGGCTGTGGGCCTGGCTGCTCATGTCGGTGGCCTACCTGGGGGTACGACTCCTCGCTGTGCGGCTCGGCCTGCCGTGGTGGTCGGCAGTACTCGGTGCCCTCGCCTACGCACTCGCGCCGCGAGTAGTCACCGTGCTCGGCCCGTTGTCGGCCGAGGCACTTCCCGCCGCACTCGTCCCCTGGATGCTCATCCCGCTGACACGATCAAGCGCTTCACTCAAGAAGGTGGCATTCCTGAGTGCATTCCCGGTCCTACTCATGGGCGCGGCGAATGCCACCCTCACATTGGCCGCACTCGTCGTGCCGGGCATCTGGATACTCGCCCGCGCACACGCCCGCTGGCGACTCTTGGGTTGGTGGAGCGCCTTCGTGGTCGCGTTGTGCGCGTGGTGGATCGTTCCGCTACTCGTCCAATCGCGCTACGCCACGAACTTCTTGGACTTCATCGAGAGTGCGCGTGACACCACGGCTGGCGTAGGTGTGGGAGAGGCACTCCGGGGCGATGTGCACTGGGTGGCGGCGTTCTTCGATTGGGGAGAGCCGTGGTGGCCGGCGGGCTTCGCGTACGCCGCCTCCCCGTGGCTCATCCTCGCGACCTTCGTGCTCGCGGGAATCGCTCTTGCTGGTCTCGCGTCACGGGCCATGCCCGAGCGCATTGCCTGCGGCTCGCTCGTCGTCATCGGGGTGCTGATCCTGGCCCTCGGATCAACATCCTCTCCCGCCCACGAAGCCTGGTGGGCGGCACTCGACGGTGCCCTCGCGCCCTTCCGCAACGTGCACAAGTTCGATCCGATCCTGCGCCTTCCACTCGCCCTCGGCGTCGCGGCTGCGGCCGTCGCCGTGGCTAAACTCCTCGCGCGAGGCAAGCCGAGTGCTCCAGTGCGCCGCCCCAAAGTCGCCGCCGCCATCACGATCGGTGCGGTCGTGCTCGCGGTCGGGGTTCCGCTCGTGGTCCCGGGCATCTCCGCTGGGCGGACCTGGACCGCCATGCCGTCCTGGTGGCTACAAACCGCAGACTGGCTGCGTCAGGCCGACCCGCAGGCGCGCGCACTCGTAGTGCCCGGTTCAGGCTTCGGCCGCTACCTGTGGGGTCGCACCATTGACGAGCCCATACAGGCGGTCACCTCGACGCCGTGGGCGATCGACAACGACCTACCCCTCGGCAGCATCGGCAGCACGCGCATGCTGGACAGCGTCTCCGAAGCCCTCCGGCAGGGGCGGCCAGCTCCTGGCCTCGCCGACGTGCTCGGCCGTAGCGGCATTCGCTTCGTGGTCGTGCGCAATGACATCGCGATCGGCCCATCACTGGCCCCGCCGAGATCGGCCGTCGCCGCAACGCTCCAGCAATCCCCGGGGCTGCGGCTCAGCGCAGCCTTCGGGCAGGTGGCTGACTGGGGCAACCCGCTCACCACCCTCGACTTCGAACGCGACGGGCCACGACCGGCGATCGAGATCTACGAGGTCGTGCAAGGTGCCCCTGTTGCAGCGGTGGTGCCGATCGGCGATACGGCAGTGATGACGGGCGGGCCCGAGGCGCTCCTCCCCGCATCCGCAGCGGGCCTGCTACCGGCGACGACTCCGGTGGTGTTCGCTGACGACAACCCGCCGGAGTCCGCACGTGGACCCCTGATCATCACGGATTCACTCAAGCGTCGCGATCGTGCACTCGCCCGCGGCAGCGACGCGTTGTCCGCCGTGCAGACCGCCGACGAGCCCAGTCGACTCGCTCGCCGAGCCAAGGATCTCCTGCCATTCCCGTCACCACAGTTCACCGTCGCGGTGCTCGACGGCGTGGCGGCCATCGATGCGTCCACGTCACTCGCCTTCGCGGACGCATTCGGGCCGCTGAGACTGGACCGGCAGCCATACGCGGCATTCGACGGCAACCCGGATACGTGGTGGCAGTCAGCAGTCTTCACCGGACCGGTCGGCGAATGGATCGATGTCCACCTCAACACCCCGCGCAATCTCAACGGCCTCGTGATCCGCCTGGTCGAGTCGCCATTCGTCGGGAGCCCCGTCACCAAGGTCCGGTTAGAGACGGGGGCAGCCGACTGGGTGCTGGACGTCGACCCAGGTGGTGTCGTCGGTCCGCTGTCGGATGCGAATCTGACGAACGTCGACCGCCTGCGAATCACGGCCGTGGAGTCGCAGGGCAACCAGGGCAACTTTGCAGTCCGCGAGGTGTCCATTCCCGGCCTGGCGGTGTTCCGGCCCCTGCGGGTTCCGGCACCGCCCGATTCCAGCGGTCGACCCACCTCGCTCCTGCTGACCGCGACGCAGCCGAGTCGGTCCGCATGCGTCACGGCCGACGGTCAGGTGCGATGCGACCCGAGCCAGATCAGTCCCGACGCAGACGGAGGGGTGCTCGACCGGATCGCGGAGGTGACCGGCGATTTCGCCGGCCAGGTGCGCGTCGCGGGTCAGGTCACTAGTGGTCCGGCAGCGAGCGCGCTCTTCGACCCGATCGGCGCTGGGATCAGAGCGAGTGCCACGAGCTGGCTCGGCCAGGACGTCCGCGTCCGCCCGGCCTCGGCCGTCGATGGCGATCTGACCACGGCGTGGGTCGCAGACCCAACCGATGCCAGACCGGTGCTCACTCTGGACTGGGTGACACCGCGGACCGTCAGCGCCGTGAAGCTGATCGCACGTCAGGGCGGTCAGCGTTTCGCCTTCCCGCTGGCCGTGCGAGTCCAGGCCGGCGATAGTGCATTCGAAGCCGAGGTCGGACCCGGCGGAGCGGTGCGCTTCCCAGAAGTCAGCGCCTCACGCATGATCATCGAAGTGGTGCGCTGGTCACCGGTAACGTCGATCGATTCCGACAGCGGTTCCGCTAGTCGCATGCCGGTTGCCATCGCGGAGGTGGAGATCCCGGGCACCGGAGACCTTGTCTACCGCCCCGACCTGGAGTCGACGACCGGCTCGGCCTGCGGGCTCGGGCCCAGCATCACGATCGACGGGCGCGCATATCCGTCGCGAGTAGTGACCACCCTTGGTGCGATCCTGCGCGGGGAGGACGTCAATGTCGTCGCATGCACAAACAGCGCGACCACCCTCACTTACGGCGCGCATCGGATCTCCGTGTTCCCCTCCGATCTCGTCGAGCCCGTCCGGTTGGTCATTGCTCCCAGGTCAGTGGCCGGTGCCGCGGCATCGGCCACTGAGCAGCGCCGTCTCGAGATCGCGGAGTGGGGGAAATCCGAGCGCATACTGACGATCGGCCCCGGTGGTGCATCGATCCTTCGCGTCGCCGAGTCATCGAGCGCTGGCTGGGAAGCGCAACTCGACGGCACTGCACTGCAGGCAACTCGAATCGATGGGTGGCAGCAGGGGTGGATCGTGCCGGCAGGCGAAGGAGGAACGGTCACCTTGACGTTCGCGTCGTCACGGTGGCAGGTGCTCGGCATCATCCTCGGGGCTTTGCTCGGCCTCGCAGCAGTCGTGTTCGGATTCGCGCCCGTGCTCGAGCGCCGAAGGGTGCAACTCGGTCCCGCCAGACTGTGGCACCCCGCGCTCGCTGGCAGCGTCGGAGTCGCATCGGCAAGCCTCTTGATCGGCCTACCCGGTCTCCTTGCAGGTGCCGCGGCTATCGCCGTACGCCGGCTCGGTGCGCTACCCGCAGCGGCTCTGATCGCCCTGA
>JBILVH010000065.1:0-8590 GCA_044370555.1 Candidatus Nanopelagicales bacterium | reverse complement strand
GCCTGATCACTCGCGACCGCGCGGACAACGTCTCTGTGCTGGCTCGCAGTGCGTGGAGCGTCGGCTTCAACGCGGTCGCGTCCGGTGCGTGCCTTGCGGTGGCCCGACTCCTACCACCGCGCGACGACGAGTCCTTCCGGCGCGGACTCCTGCGTACGGTGGCCGAACGCACCGGCCGCACGGGCCTGATGACCACGGCCCTGGCCGGTGGCCTTGGTGCCATCGATGCCCTCACCGACGCCCGGCCCGGGCTGCGGTGGTTGCGGCAGATGCCGATCGCGCTGCCCGCGGGAGTTGCCGCTGCCGCCTGGCACATCCATCGGATCCACAAGGAAGCCAAGCGCAACGGCGACACCACCATCGCCGACGTCTCCACCGCGAGCAGCGTGGGCCTGTCCGTCGGTGTCGGGGCCGGCCTGATCGCACTGCAGGCGGGTGAACGCACGTTCGCGCACGCGGTCTCCCGCGGTATCGAGCGGATCGCCCCGTCGTACTCCGTCGTGTCGACGCCGATCGGCCACTTCGTCGCCCTCGGCGTCCTCGGGGCGGCCCTGGTGGCTGGTTATGAGTACGCCATCCGTCGCGTGGAGCAGGGCGGTGCGGCGGTCGAGCCCGCGTACGAGGTCGCACCCACGTCACCCGCCGTGAGTGGTGGCCCGGGTAGTGCGGTGACGTTCGAGTCGCTCTCCCGCGAGGGGCGGCGCTTCGTCAATATGGCGCTCACGCGGGCCGAGATCGAGTCGGTGATGGATGTTCCCGCGGTGAACGACCCGGCGCGGGTGTTCGTCGGTCTTGCGGCGGCACCGGCGCTCGAGGACCGCGTCGACCTGGTGATGGACGAGCTCATTCGCGTGGGTGCATTCGACCGCTCGGTCCTTGTCTTCGCATCGCCTACCGGCTCCGGCTACATCAACTACGTCATGGCCGAGACACTGGAGTACCTCACTCGCGGTGATTGCTGCATCGCGACGATGCAGTACTCCCTGCTCCCGTCGTTCCTGTCGCTTGATCGCGCGAAGCTGGGTGTCGAGCAGAACCGCGCTCTGATGCACGCCGTCACCGGCTACCTGCGGGGCATGCCTGAGGCGAAGCGCCCTCGATTCATGCTGTTCGGGGAGAGCCTCGGCGCGCAGACGATGCAGGACATCTTCGCCCATCGCACGGCGGAGGCGTTCGACCGTGACTTCGTGCATTCGTCGATCTTCCTCGGGACGCCGGCCGGCACTCACTTCGCGCACTCGTGGCGACTGGATCCCGAACGCATCGACCCGACCGGTTCGATTGTCGAGATCGCGAGCTTCGGTGAGTACCTCGACCTGCCCAACGACCGGCGCGAGGCAGCACGGCACATCCTGATCAGCCATCATGACGACCCCATCCCGAAGTTCGGCCCGTCGCTGCTCGTGCGGCAGCCGGACTGGCTCGGGCCGCCCGAGGACCGGCCGCGCGGGGTGCCGAAGTCCACGCGGTGGCGTCCCGCCACCACATTCGTACTCACCGCAGTCGACCTGACCAATGCGATGGAGGTCATCCCGGGTGTCTTCGGTCGACGTGGACACGACTACCGCGAGGACATCCCGCGCTTCGTCTCGCAGGTGTTCGACCTGCCGGTGACGCGCGAGCAGTTGCTACGCATGGAGCGCGCCCTGCGTGAGCGTGAACTCGTGTGGGCGCAGAAGCGCGTCGTGACCGAGCAGGTGCAGAGGGCGCGGGAGGCAGTGACCCGGGAGTTGAAGAACTGGGGTGTGGTGGCGGAGGGCGACGACCCGGCTGCGGTCCTGCGATCCCTGTTCACCGACCCGACGGGCAGTCTGCCGCCGCCCCGCTGAGCACGTCGGCGCTGCCGCCGACGGGTGAATCACGCGTCGCGACGCTCGACCTCGCCGCGGCGTGCGATGAGCACCGTGGACACCATGGCTGCCGGGAACAGCCCGTGCGATACGACACCCGGATCCGCGTCAAGCCTGGCGGCCGCAGCGGCCGGGTCCGCGATCTCGGCGAATGAGTCGCCGATGACACCGTCGTCCGGTGACCGGGCTACATCGCGCAGCCGCACGTCCGGCAGCCGCGTCAAGGTCGACGCCAGGCCGTAGGCGAGCAGTTCGACCGGCACGGGTGCCTCCAGCCGGTCGACGACCTTGCTGGAGTCGGCGATCACGACGAAGCGCTCCGCTGCGGCAGCGACCACCTTCTCGCGGGTGTGCGCTGCGCCGCCCCCCTTGATCAACCAGTTATCGGGTGCGACCTGGTCGGCCCCGTCGATCGCCATGTCGAGTCGGGTCAGGGTGTCGAACTCGACGACATGCAGGCCTAGCGCCGTCGCCGCCTCGGCCGTGCGAGGTGACGTCGCAACACAGGTCAGCCGTAGGCCGCGCCGTGCGATAGCGGGCAGCAGGAACGCAACGGTCGAGCCCGTCCCGAGCCCGAGGTGCATGTGATCCTCCACGAGGAGGGCCGCGGCCTCCGCGCACGCGCGCTTCTCGGCATCCTGCTCATCGGGTGTCATCCGGCAGCCTCCATGTCGGCGAGTATGACGGACGGCCCGCCGGTCACCCGACCGGCGGGGATGCTCGTGTCGCCCGCGCGCAGGGCCCCGAGTGCCGCGGCCTTCTGCGCACCGGTGACCAGCCACAGGAAGTGCCGGGCGCGGGCGAGGCCGGGGTAGGTGAGCGTCATGCGTCGTCGGCCCTGGTAGGTGCCCGCGGTAGGAGCGACGAGTCGGTCGGTCACGTCGAGGACGGCGTCGCCGGGTACGAGGGATGCGGTGTGGCCGTCCGGGCCGAGTCCGAGGTGGATCAGGTCGATGGCGGGGGGGAGGGCGGCCGCGTAGCGAGCCGCAGCCGCGTCGAGGTCGGCGGACTCCACGGGCATGGGTACGACGTCCGCGGGAGCGCCCCCGAGAGCGGCGCGCAGGTGGTGCAGGTTGCGGTCCGGGTCGCCGATGGGTGCACAGCGTTCGTCCACCTGGAAGATCCGCATGCGCGACCACGGCACCGGCTCGTGCGCGAGGTGCTCGAACATCGCCCACGGGGTGCGCCCGCCGCTGACTGCGAGGGTGAACTCCCCGCGTTCTGCGACAGCCCGCTCCGCGGTGCCGGCGACGAAGGCCGCCGCGGCTCGTGCGACCGCGTCGACGTCACGGTGCACCTCGAGGGTGAACTCCAAGGTCAGGCCTTCTTCTCCGCGTGGCCGCCGAACTCGCTCCGCATCGCCGAGAGCACTCGGTCGGTGAAGTTGCCCAGCCCGCGGGACTCGAAGCGCTCGTACAAAGACGCGGTGATCACGGCCGCGGGGACACCTTCTTCGATCGCGGCCAGGACGGTCCACCGTCCCTCTCCCGAGTCGGAGACCCGTCCCTCGAACTCCGCGAGGTCGGGCGACTTGGCCAGGGCCGACGCGGTGAGGTCGACGAGCCACGAACCGACCACCGACCCGCGCCGCCACAGCTCGGCGACCTCGGCGACGTCGATGTCGTACCGGTAGTACTGCGGGTCGCGCAGCGGCGTCGTCTCGGCATCGACGACCTGGGTGCCCGTGCCGACGTTGGCGTGCTTGATGATGCTCAGCCCCTCGGCGATCGCCGCCATCATGCCGTACTCGATGCCGTTGTGAACCATCTTGACGAAGTGGCCCGCCCCATTCGGCCCGCAGTGCAGATAGCCGTCCTGCGCGGTTCCGCCCGGTGCGCGCCCGGGTGTGGGTTCGACGTCGCCCATGCCCGGAGCGATCGATCGCCAGATCGGGTCGAGGTGCTGCACGGGTTGATCCTCTCCGCCGATCATGAGGCAGTAGCCGCGGTCGAGTCCCCAGACGCCACCGCTGGTACCGCAATCGATGTAGTGGATACCGGCAGGTGCGAGCGCGGCCGCACGATCGATGTCGTCGCGGTAGTAGGAGTTGCCGCCGTCGATGATGATGTCTCCGGGCTGCATCAGCCCGGCCAACTGCGTGACGGTCTGACCGGTGATGGCGGCAGGCAGCATGAGCCACGCGGCGCGCGGTGCCGTCAACGTCGCGACGAAGTCCTCGAGCGAGGTGGCACCGACGGCGCCCTCGGCGACGAGGTCTGCGACTGCCTGCTGGTTGACGTCGTACACCACGCAGGTGTGCCCGTCGCGCATGAGTCGCCGCACGAGATTGGCGCCCATCCGGCCGAGGCCGATCATGCCGAGTTGCATCGGAGTGTTCGTAGCCATGCGGACCCCTACCCCTTGAGTCGTCGGTATGCGCGGATCAGTGCGTTGGTGGAGGAGTCGTGGCGCAGTTGGGGCTCGTCGGCGCTGGTGAGTTCGGGGATGATCCGCTGCGCCAGAACCTTGCCCAACTCGACTCCCCACTGGTCGAAGGAGTCGATGCCCCAGAGCGAGCCTTGCGTGAAGACGCTGTGCTCGTAGAGCGCGACGAGCGTGCCGAGCCGGTAGGGACTGAGGACCTCCGCGAGGATCACGGTCGTCGGGCGGTTGCCCTCCATCACCTTGTGCGGCACGACGTGGGATGGCACACCCTCGGCGGCGATCTCGGCGGCGGTCTTGCCGAAGGCGAGAGCCTGGGCCTGGGCGAAGATGTTGGACATCAGCAGGTCGTGGTGGTCGGCGATGGGGTTCAGCGCACGACCGAACCCGATCAGATCGATCGGGATGAGTCGGGTGCCCTGGTGGATCAGTTGGTAGAAGCTGTGTTGCCCGTTGGTCCCCGGCTCGCCCCAGAAGATGGCGCCGGTGTCGTAGTCGACGCGCGTGCCGTCGAGTCGCACGTGCTTGCCGTTACTCTCCATTGTCAGTTGCTGGAGGTACGCGGGGAACCGGCGAAGGTACTGCTCGTAGGGCATGACTCCGATCGTCTGCACCCCGAAGAATTGCGTGTACCAGAAGCAGAGGAGGCCGTGGAGCACCGGCAGGTTGCGGTCGAACGGTGCGGTGCGGAAGTGCTCGTCCATCTCGTGGAAGCCCCGCAGCATCTCGGCGAAGTGGTCCGGCCCGATAGCGATCATGGTCGACAGCCCGATGGCGGAGTCCATGGAGTAGCGACCACCAACCCAGTCCCAGAAACCGAACATGTTTGTCGTGTCGATCCCGAACGCGCCGACGGCCGCCGCATTCGTCGACACCGCGACGAAGTGTTTCGCGACCGCCGCCTCGTCGCCGAGGTGTTCGAGTGCCCAGGCCCGCGCCGAGTGGGCGTTGGTCATCGTCTCGAGGGTCGTGAACGTCTTGGAGGAGATGATGAAGAGGGTCTCCGCCGGGTCTGCGTCGCGCGTCGCCTCCGCGAGATCCGTTGAATCGACGTTCGATACGAATCGAAACGAGATGTTGCGATCCGAGTAATGGCGCAGGGCTTCGTACGCCATCACCGGTCCGAGGTCGGATCCGCCAATGCCGATGTTGATCACCGTGCGGATCGGCCGACCCGTGTGACCGGTCCACGTACCGGAGCGCACCGCGTCGGCGAACCGCGCCATCCGGTCGAGGACCTCGTGCACTCCGGCCACCACGTCGGCGCCTTCGACGACGATCTCCTGCGACCGGGGCGCCCGCAGTGCCACGTGCAGCACGGAGCGGTCTTCCGAGGAGTTGATGCGCTCGCCGCGGAACATCGCGTCAATGTGCTCCCGCACGCCGCTCTGATCGGCTAGGGCGACGAGGGCATCCCATGCGCGTTGGTCGATGCGGTTCTTCGAGAAGTCGACGTGCAGCCCGAGAGCCTCGAGGGTGAAACGCTCGGCGCGCCCCGGGTCGTCGGCGAACTGCTCGCGCAGGTGGACCGTTCGCAGTCGTTCGTAGTCGGCGGTGAGGGCGGCGAATGCTGGGCGTTCCCGCAGCGGTACGACCTGCGCCGTGCCACTCCACACCATCAGGGCCGCACCTTGGCGGTCTGGTCGGCGATGACCGCGAGCAACTGCGTCCACGAGGCGACGAAGGCTGCCGCGCCTTCCGATTGGAGGGTGGCCGCCAACGCGGTGACGTCTATGCCCGCGGCAGTGAAGCGGGCGATGACCGCATCGCAGTCGCCGCCGTCAGCGGGCAGCATCGCGCCGACCGCTCCGTGATCGTAGAAGGCCTCCAGCGTCGAGTCGGGCATGGTGTTGACGGTCAGGGGCGCCGCTAGGCCGCTGACGTAGAGCGTGTCGGGATCCCGCGGGTCCTTCGTGGAGGTCGAGGCCCACAGCAGGCGCTGCATTCGGCCCCCCGCAGCCTCGATCCGCTGCACCCGCTCGGAGTCGAGCAGGCGGCGATATGCGCGGTATACCTGGCCGCCGATGGCGAGGCCGAGTTTCCCGCGCAAGTCGTCGGGAACCGATGACTTCACCGCGTTGTCCCAGCGCGACATGAACACCGAGGCGACCGATCCGACCCAGGGGTCCAGGCCCGCCGCAATCCGCCGCTCCACACCGCGTAGGTAGGCCTCGGCGGCGGCGACGTACTGGTCGGCGTCGAAGAGCAGCGTCACGTTGATGGGAATCCCGGCGGCGATCGACTCCTCGATTGCGGGCAGCCCCTCGGGGGTGCCGGGGATCTTGATGAACAGGTTGCGTCGCGAGGCCTTGCCGTGCAGTGCGGCCGCAGCCTGCGCGGTCGCGGTCGCGTCGTACGCGAGTTCAGGGGAGACCTCGAGCGACACCCACCCGTCGACGCCCGCGGTGCGCTCGTGCACGCCGAGGAACAGATCGGCAGCGCGACGCAGATCCTCGATCGCGATGTCGAAGAAGAGCTCTTCACCGGTCGGCCCGCTCTCGGCCTTGGCGCGAATCACCGCGTCGTAGTAACCCGAGGAAATGGCCTTGTCGAAGATCGACGGGTTCGATGTGAGGCCGGTGACGGAGTATTCGTCGATGTAGTGCGCGATCACGCCGGTGTCGAGCATCGCGCGCGTGATGTTGTCGAGCCACAGGCTCTGTCCGGCAGCGTGCAGATCGGCGGTCGCGGGCATCCGGGCCTCCTTCGCATCGGTCGTCGTTGCGGTCGAACCTAACCCATGGCTCACCCGTCGTGGAGTGGCCATCGGGTGAAGGTTCCGCGTCCGGTTCGTAGCGGAGTGGGGGGCTTACGCTTGTGGCATGGCTGGACCACTGCAGGGGTTGCGCTTCATCGAGATGGCGGGGATCGGCCCCTCGCCGTTCGCCGCGATGGTGCTCGCCGACCTCGGTGCCGAGGGAATCCGTATCGACTCACCGCGTCCGGCACTGTCGGTGGTTCCGGCCGACCGTGACATCACGCGTCGCGGTCGGGCCAGTGTTCGCATCGACATCACGCGGCCCGAGGGTGCTGCGCTCGTCCTTGACCTCATCAGTCGGGCCGACCTACTCGTCGAGGGGTACCGCCCCGGCGTCATGGAGCGCCGCGGACTCGGACCCCGGGAGTGCCTCGCGGTGAACCCCCGGCTGGTCTACGGCCGGATGACCGGATGGGGCCAGGACGGACCGCTCGCGCACGCTGCCGGGCACGACCTCAGTTACATCGCCATCGCGGGGGTCCTCGCGCACATCGCCCGCCGTGGGCAGCCGCCCACGCCGCCGCTCAACATCATCGGGGACTACGCCGGGGGTGCTCTCTTCCTCGTCATCGGTCTGCTCGCGGCCGCGTGGGAGGCCGAGCGCAGTGGCGTCGGCCAGGTCGTCGACGCAGCGATGGTGGACGGTGCCGCCCTGCTGATGTCACTGGTGCAGTCGCTGGCGGCATCGGGCCTGTGGTCCGACGAGGCGGGCGCGAATGCACTCGACTCGGGTATGCCGTTCTACGACGTCTATCGCTGTGCAGATGGCGGGTGGCTCGCCGTGGCCTGCCTCGAGCCGAAGTTCTACGACCTGTGGCTCGAGGGTGCGGGTCTCGCCGGGGCGGACCTGCCCGCGCAGTTCGACCAGTCGGGGTGGCCGGTGTTGCGGGAGCGGTTCGCCGAGGCCGTAGCCCGCAAGACCCGCGACGAGTGGGCGATGGTGTTCGACGGGACCGATGCGTGCGTGGCACCCGTGCTCACCATGTCGGAGGCGGCCGCGCACCCGCACCTCGCGGCGCGTGGCACCTACGTCACGGTCGGCGGGGTGCCCCAGGCTGCACCGGCACCGCGCTTCAGTCGTACCCCGGCCGCGGATCCGCGCCCGCCCTCCGCCGCGGGGGCGGACGCTGACACGGCGCTGCCGGCCTGGGGCGTCGAGGTAGCGCGCATCGACGCCCTACGCGCGAGCGGCGTCCTCACCTAGGTCGCCTCAGTTCTGTGGATGCCACCCCGGCTCAGATGTCCGCGGGTCCCAGCCGGGGAAGCGCCTCGTCAAGGAGCGCCACGATCTCGCGGGCGACCGCGATGTAGACCTCGTCACCGAGCCCGCCGGGATCGATCACGTCCGCACCGGGTGGTGCCGCGGCGACCGCGGCGATCCGCGCACGCAGCGGCTGCGTGCCGGGGGGCTCTAGTGCGGTCGCGGCATCGCGCAGGAGCACGGCCCGGTCGGCGAAGTCGCCGTGCACGCGGCGGATGAAGTCGAGGTGCTCGCGCTCGAAGCACAACACGGCGTCGGTCGGTCCGAGCAGAGCAGCGTTCAGCGCGCGGCTGCGGTGCCGTGGCACGGGGACCTGCACCGACTCGAAGGCGGCGATCG
>JBILVH010000064.1:0-8716 GCA_044370555.1 Candidatus Nanopelagicales bacterium | reverse complement strand
TCGGCGGCCACGATGATGCGGTCGGCTTGCCAGGTGCCAGCGCTGGTACGCACCGTGCCGTCGGCGCTGATCGCCTGCACACGGGTGCGCTCGTGCAGGATCGCACCGAGCTCACGGGCCCGCCGCTGCATCGCCGCCGTGCCGCGCGCGGCCGGGACGATCGCCGTGCGCTCCTGGAACAACACGCGCACATCGTGGGCAAGTGTGAACTGCGGCCACCTTGCCATGCACTCGGCAGCAGTCAGCACCTCGTATGCGACACGGCAGGTCGTCAGGCTCGACGTGTACGTCTCGATATCGATCACCGATCCGGCAGGGAACAGATCGACCCCACCGGTCACCGTCACGAACTGCTCGCCGGACTCCGCCTCCAAGTCCGCCCACGCGTCGTACGCCTGGAACGTCAGATGAACGTAGGTCGGTGTGTGGTAGCTGTGGCGGAGAATGCGCGACGAGTCGTGCGATGCACCCCGCTCGTGGCCTAGTTCATATTGCTCGAACCCGACGACACTGAGTCCATCACGCGCAGCCTGCCAAGCCGCGGCACTGCCCAGGGCCCCGAGCCCGACCACTGCAACATCGCACCCACGCACCTCGCTCACGTCGGCTCCTGCAGGGCCGCCCAGCGCGGGAGCAGCCAGCGGCGAATGTCCAGCGAGGCGTCCTCCATCGGTGCGTACCAGCCACCGCGGAAGTAGCGCGATTGCATACCGCGCTGGACGGATTCGCACACGGCCCAGTCCTGACGGTTGACCAGATCCCACAAGTCGCCAGCGTCTGACGGGTCGAACGTCGCTTTCAACACTTCGTCTCGGGCGAAGAGCAACTCGCAGACCACCCGAGTGCGGTCGGCAGCGAGTGGTTGCAGGATGAACGCGGCCGCGTGCTCCGCGCTGAGACTGAGCATCAGATTCGGATAGATCAGCTCACCCTTGTGACGAACACGCTCGTTGTCATCCAAGTCCGGAAACGGTGCGCGATCAGTTGTACCAGTCACCGTGAATGTCCAAGCCCCATCGCGATGGGGTACGCCGTCCTCCCAGGGAAGATCTTGACCGCCGCCAGCAAAGGCCGGCACGAGCCGGCACAGTTCGGGGTGCACGGGGCCGCAGTGGTAGCACTCGTTGTAGTTCTCCGCGATGAGTTTCCAATTGGCCGCGACGTCGTAGGTGAAGCGCTGGCCGATCACCAGCGTCTCCAGCGGGTAGCGGCACACCCGTTGCGGAACATCGCCGAGGGCGGTGCTCAGATCCGCGGTCGGACGTTCCGCGAGCCATAGCCAACCGCCCCAGGTGGCTGCCGCGAACGGAACCAGCGAGAAACCCTCAGCGTCAATGCCCTTGGCATGCGGTGCGTGCAGTAGCGACCCGTCTAGGGCGTAGGTCCACGAGTGGTACGGGCAACGCAGTGACTTCGCCGTACACGGCGCAGGAGGAGTGGCACCCGTCTCGG
Source organism: Candidatus Nanopelagicales bacterium (assembly GCA_044370555.1). Lineage (GTDB taxonomy): Bacteria > Actinomycetota > Actinomycetes > S36-B12 > S36-B12 > CAINMH01. The sequence goes on along the minus strand of JBILVH010000064.1, from coordinate 7,264 downwards.
TCGCGACGGGCACCAACTGTGAGCCGCGATGCCGACATACATTCGCGTGCGCGTGCAGCCTGCCGTCAGCGGTTGTCGTGATGATGACCGACTCGCCGAGGTGGTTGACAACAGCCATGCGCTCACCCAGCAGGTCCGGTGACCCCTGGTCTGCCAGCCCGAGTTCAGTCAGCCGAGCAATGCACGTCCACTCACTGCGCAGGATCCGATCACGCTCGACAGCGAAGACACTGGCGTCGATGTAGTGCTCGCGTGGCAGGGCCGCCTCCAGGCTCACCGCACACCTCCCGCACGAGGGAACCGCCGCGACCATTCGCGGTGCCGCACTATCGTGGCACCTTCACTGCAGGTGAGAACGGTCTCTACCGCATAGTCCCTGCCCTCCGTCGTCACCCGGAGTGTCGCATCGGTCGTTATGGGGGCATGGCCGTCAAAGTGCATTGTGAACGTCACGTGGGAGTACGCCTCCTGGGCAAAGGTGTGACCGTCCACCAGGACGTGTCCTCGGTAGCGCTCGGTTGCGCTGCCGTACGGGGTGTCGTAGGTGGAACCGTGCTCCACTATGCAGGTGGTCAGGTCGCGCAAGACATCACGCACCGTGTGCCAGGTCACGCCGTCAGCACTCTCACTGGAGCGAGCATCCCCGGGCGCGAATGCCGGGCTGGGGACGCCCGGGTCCGGCGTGTAGACGGGTAGGTCGAGTGCGCCGCCGTGGACGTCGAGCGAGAGCGGCCCCGGTGGCGCCACAGTGTTGGGCCAGTCGGTGCCCGCGATTGACAGTCGGAGGGTCCGGCCAGGAAGGAACCGCCAGGCGGTCGCCTCGAGTTCGACCACGACGTCGATCGCCGTATCCGCGACAACGTCATCCGTCGCGCTCATCGCCGTCCGCGCAGTCAGATCGAGCAGCCCGCGCGTCACGAGCGTCGACGTGCCGTCGGGTGCAACATCACAGAGGCGTACGGCCACGTGTCCGAACGCCGCGGACGGCGTAACACGCAGCCGCACCCGCGCGTGGCCGACGATCTCAAGCGCCTCCGCGTCGATAGGCAGATCCCATCGCAGGCTGGCGGCATCGTCATATCGCTGATCGGTCGGCTGACCCCACGGGAGGTGGCCCGCGCAGGAGTTCCACGCTGCGACGCCGACATTGGGGCGCACGGCGAGGGTGCCCAGGGCTGAAATGGCATGCGTCCTGGTCGACACTCGGGAGGACGGCCAGCAATCCCTGCGCCATATCCCCGGCACGATGTCGAGGTCAGCGGCTGGCGCGTGAGAGTCGCGGGTGAACCAGCGCGCATTGGCGGCCGGATGTACTGCAGCTGATGCGGCTCCGGTGTCGCGCCCACGAAGCCACCGATCCCACCACGCCGCCATCTCCGGCACGAGATCGATACGTGGTCCGGGCGCGGACGTCGCCGTTGACGCATGCGACCACGGACCGGCCAGAAGATGCGCGGGCGTGCCCTGCGCCGCGAGAGCCTCCAGCAGTCGGAACGTGGCATTGCGGTAGCCGTCCGCCCAGCCGGCAACGATCAACACCGGGCACTCAATCCGCGCGTGATCCGGGCGCACCGAGCCGTGCCGCCAGTAGTCATCATCACGGGGGTGTTCAAGCCAGGTGTGCAACCAGGGTTCGAGCGCATCGATACGGTGCAACCACTCCTCGCGCCATCCGTCGCCCCACACCTGCGGCACGGGCGGCAAGGCGTTCATCGGCGTCATGTAGTGGCAGTAGTCGATCAGGTCGAGCCATCGCAGGGCACCACCCATGTAGTGCACATCATCGGTGTATCGATCGTCCGTTGCGTAGATGGCGATGACCGCGCGCAGATTCTCAGGTCGTTCGCATGCCATCTGCAGCGAGTTGAAGCCGCTGTATGACGTGCCGTACATCCCGATATTGCCGTCGCACCAGGGCTGATCCGCCAGCCAGGTGATGACCTCGTGCAGGTCGCGCTGCTCCTGGGCTGGGTACTCATCGGTCGCAATTCCACCGCTGCTCCCAGTTCCGCGGAGATCGAGTCGTGCGACGGCATATGCGTGCTCGTCGCGGAGTCGCACGTACTCCGGGCGATAGGACGACGTCATGTCGTCCTTGCGATACGGCAAAGCCTCGAGGATGCATGGCTGCGGCCCGAGAGCGGCGTCGGGAAGGTAGAGGGTGACGGCGAGACGGATGCCGTCGGACATCGTGATCCATTCGTCGCGGCGCGTGCCCGCAGTCGCGGTCATGGACGGCCGCTCAGGAGTTCGGCTACGGCAGCATGCGGTAGCGCGTGCAGTGTGCGACCACCCGCACCCGCCGTAGTAGTGGCGTGTAGCAGCGCGTTGATGACCGCCTCCTCGCTCGCATCGACCACGGCCTCGAAGTATGGGTCGAGGTCACGACCGCACAGTGGCGCGATATGCGGTGACTGCCTGGCCGCGCCGAATCCACCGTCGACCCGCGCGGTACGCAGCCCGGTCGCGATGGCGAGGAAGATCTCGCCGGAGCCATGGTGCGCCACCGACCCCGTGCGCGCGAGCCCTAGGCCGACGCGTCGCGCGAGACGCTCGCAGCCGGCGGCATCGACGGGTGCGTCCGTGATGGCCACGGCGATGCATGACCCGGCTGGAGGTGGAGTGCGGTCGGGAGGCACCAGGTGGCGACCAATCGGCACACCGTCAATAGTGAGGCGCGGTGCATCGCCGAAGTTCGCGAGGACCAGTACCGCGAGCGCGTGGCCGTCGGAGAGTTGGCGCGATGCCGTGCCGATGCCCGCCTTCCAACCGAAGGCGGACATTCCGGTGCCCGCACCCACGGCGCCTTGATCGGGTGTGGTGGCGGCGCCGGTAGATGCACGGGCACCGGCCAGTGCCCGTTCGACGTCGTCGGCGGTGACGTGCATGGTGCGCACGTCGTTGATCCACGAGTCGTCACATTCACCGACGATGGGGATGATGACCTCGGATTCGATGCGCGGATCCTCGCGGAGCAACGCGGTGCAGGCAGCGTCGTACACCCGGCCCACCTGCATCGTCGACGTGAGGAAGATTGGTGTCTCGATACACCCCCACTCCTCGATCTGGCTGCGACCGGTCACCTCGCCCGCGCCGTTCAACACGCTGAGGCCGGCGGGCAACGGTCGACCCCACTCGTCACCAAAGGTGACCGCGGTCACCCCCGTACGCGCAACCCCACGGCCGTTCGGTGGCTCGGGTTCGTCGTAGTGCACGGTGGCGTGTCCGACCCCGACGCCCGGAACGTCAAGCAGTGAGTTGGTCGGGCCAGCGGGCAGCCGACCGATGTGCACACGCAACGGGCTGTCTGACGGCGCCATGTGGGCATTCTGGCAGCGCGTGCCAGCGGGCGGGGTGCGAACCTGCAAGCAGCGGGGGCCGAGCGTCGCGGGGGCGATGGGCACGCGGCCAGTGCTTCTTATAGGACTGACATGAACGTACGATGCGCGCGTGCCGACACCGCTGAACGTAGTGCAGAGCGATACCGCAGCACTGCATGTGCCCGGTGCTGAGATCTGGCTCGGGCTGCGCACACCCGGCACTGAGGTACCTGAGCGAGCGAACGCGATCTGCACCGCGTTACCAGCGCACCGAGCCGTTGCCGCGACCCCGCACGATGATGCCGACGTGCTCGCCGTACACGATGCGGGACTCGTCGAGTTCCTGCGTACGGCGTGGCCGCGATGGACTGCGGCAGGCTTCGTCGACCTGGGGGCAGATCGCGTCGTGCCCTATCTCTTTCCCGAGGTCATGCTCGGAGGCCGACCCGCAGCGGCACCGGCATCCGTCCACGCTGAGACCGGTCGCTGGTGCTTCGACACGATGACGCTCATCGGGCCTGGCACGTGGGCGGGTGCGCGAGGTGCGGTGGACACGGCGCTCACCGCGGTCGACCTGGTCTGCGGCGGCGAACGCGTCGCCTACGCTCTCACGCGCCCGCCCGGTCACCATGTGACCAGATCCGCCTACGGGGGCTCGTGCTATCTCAACAATGCGGCGGTCGCTGCGGCGGCGCTGCTGCGGGCTGGGCATACCCAGGTCGCCGTCATCGACATCGATGCGCATCACGGTAACGGTACGCAGGACATCTTCTACGAGCGCGCGGATGTGACCTTCGGCTCGGTGCACGTCGACCCAGCAGCCGGATGGTTCCCGCACTACTGCGGCTTCGCCGATGAGACAGGAAGTGGCGCAGGTGCGGGGGCGACTTTGAACATGCCCATCGCGCCAGGCTCGGGCGATGCCGTATGGCTACTCGCGGTGACTCGACTCGTCGAGCACGCAGCCAAGCCAGCCCCGAGCGCACTCGTGGTGTCACTCGGAGTTGACGCGACTGCACATGATCCGGAGAGCCCGCTCGAGGTCACTGACGAGGGGTACGCCGCTGCGGGCGCTCTGCTCGCACAACTCGACGTACCCGTGGTCGTCGTTCAAGAGGGTGGCTACGACCTGCCGACACTCGGCGGCACCGTCGCCGCGGCGCTCCGGGGACTCACCCGCTGACCCCGGCGCTAGAAGGTGTTGCGGTCGACGAGGTGGCACGCGGTCTCGTGCGCGGTGCCGTCACCGAGCAGGATCGGGAGATCGCGGCTCCGGCACTCGGTGGCCACGGCGGCCGCCGCGCCGGCTGCGAGGGCCGGGCACCGCGGGTGGAAGCGGCAGCCGGGCGAGATACGTCGGGGGTCGGGTGCCTCACCGGTCAACACGACCTGGCTCGAGTGCCCGACGTCAGGCACGACGGAGATGAGCGCCTTCGTATAGGGGTGCTGGGGTGCGGTGAGTACGTCGACCGCGGGTCCGCACTCAACGATGCGGCCGAGGTACATCACGGCCACGCGATCGGCGATGTTCCATGCCAGGCCGAGGTCGTGGGTGACGACGAGGATCGTGAGACCTAGGTCGTCGCGCAGCTGCAAGAACAGTCTCAGAATCTCCCCACGCACGGAGGCGTCAAGGCTCGACACGGGCTCATCGGCGATGAGCAGTGTGGGTTCGAGGACCAGCGCGCCAGCGATGACTACGCGCTGCCGCTGACCTCCGGACAGTTCATGCGGGTAGCGGGTGAAGAATCGCTCAGGTGGCCGAAGCCCGGCGCGCGCCAGGGCCGCCGCCACGAGCGCTTGCTCATCTCCGGCAACGCGGTGGACCCTGAGCCCTTCGGCCACCGCGTCGTAGACCGTATGTCGCGGATTCAGGGCGCCGAGCGGGTCCTGCAGCACAAGTTGAGCGCGGCGGCGGAATGTCTTCAGGTCGCGCGTCGAGTACGACAGCGGACGTCCCTCGAACAGCACTCGACCGCCAGTTGGCTTCTCAAGGCCAAGTAGCGTGCGGGCCAGGGTCGTCTTTCCGCATCCGGACTCGCCCACGAGCGCGACGATCTCGCCGCGGGCGATCGCAAGATCAACGCCGTCGACGGCGCGGGCGCCCCCCGGGAAGGTCACTCGCAGGCCCGCGGCCGCAAGGACGGTCATGGCTCACCGATCCGTATGCACGCGGCACTTCTTTTCGCATCAACCGGGTGCAGTTCGGGGACCGCGGCAATGCACTGCTGCACGGCACGCGCACAGCGCGGGTGGAAGGCACAGCCGTCCGGCACATCAGTCGGGTCCGGCGGGTCACCAGGGACTCCCATGGGGGCGCGCCGCGCGGAGACGTCCCCGATCCGCGGGAAAGCGCCGGCTAGCGCGCGCGTGTACGGGTGCAGCGGGTCATCAAAGATCGAGAGGGCGGAGCCGGTCTCGACGATACGCCCGGCGTACATAACGGCCACCCGGTCGCAGGTCGTGCCCAGCACTCCGAGATCGTGACTGATGAGTACCAGACCCATGTCGAGTTCGCGGACTAGACCGGTGAGCAGTGCAAGCACCTGTGCCTGCACCATGACATCGAGTGCCGTCGTGGGCTCGTCGGCGATGATCAGGCGCGGTGCACACGCGAGAGCCATCGCGATCATGACACGCTGACGCTGACCTCCGGAGAGTTGGTGCGGGTATGACTGCGCGGTCCGAGCCGGCAGGTCGACGCGCTCTAGGAGCTCTCTCACGCGCGCGTGCGGGTCCTTGGCAGTGCGATGAAGGGCAATCGGCTCGGCGATCTGATCACCCACCCGCTGCACGGGGTTGAGCGCGTGCAATGCCCCCTGGAACACCAGGGACGCCTCCGCCCAGCGCACGGCGCGCAGCCGACCCCACGTCATCTCGCCGACGTCCTCGCCCTCAAGCAGGATACGGCCGGTCACGCGGGTGCCCTCGGGAAGAAGTCGGAGCACGGATGACGCAAGCGTCGACTTGCCACACCCTGATTCACCTGCGATTCCCAGAGTCTCACCGGCGGCAACCTCGAGACTCACGCCGCGAACCGCGGGGATCTCGCCGTCGCGATAGCCGATGTGCACATCGTCGAACTTCAGGAGGCTCATGCGCGCGCCATCCGAGGGTCGACTATCCGCTCAAGTGCACGGCCGACAAGGGTGAAGGCGAGGACGACCGCCACTACTGCGATGCCCGGTGGCAGCACGAACCACCACGCACCGCGACTCACCGCACCGCTCGAGAACGCACGATCAAGCAGCGCCCCCCACGACGGCGCGAGAGGATCGCCGAGCCCGAGGAAGGACAGGGTGGTCTCCGACAGGATGGCGATGGCCACCGTCAGCGTGGTGTTCGCCAGGACGAGCGGTAAGACGTTCGGGAGAACGTGCCGGGTCATCTGAAACCAGTTACCAGCGCCGAGGGCGCGCGCACGTTCGAGGTACGGCCGACCTTCGATCGACAGGGTCTGCGCACGGATCAGCCGCGCGGTCCCCGGCCAGGAGGTGATACCGATGACGATCACGAGGTTGAGCAGGCTCGGCCCGAGCACGGTCGCCAGCACGATGGCAAGCGGGAGGAAGGGAATCACGAGGAACCAATCCGTCACCCCCACCAACATGTGACTCGGGCCGCCGCGGAAGTGCCCGGCCATGATGCCGATCAAAGTGCCGATGACCATCGAGATCGCGGTGGCCGCCAAGCCGACGATGAGTGAGATGCGCGTTCCGACCGCCAGTAGATAGAGCACCGAACGGCCCGAGTCGTCAGTACCGAGCGGATAGGCCCAGGACGGTGCGTCGAAGCGGTCTCCCGTCGCCTTCGTGACGTCCAGAGCATCCGCCGGCACGATGAAGGGTGCCGCGATCGCAACGGCGGCAAAGGCGATGAGGATGATGAGCCCGGTCATTCCGGCCCGATCCCGACGGAAGGCCGCCCAGGTCAGGGCCGCAGCG
>JBILVH010000063.1:0-8725 GCA_044370555.1 Candidatus Nanopelagicales bacterium | reverse complement strand
GGGCCCCCCACGGCCCGCAGCAAGGACTCCTTATCGACGAAGTGGTTGTACGCCGCGCTCGGCGACACGTCGAGTGCCTGGGCGATGTGCCGCAACGACACCCGGTCGACCCCCTGCTGGCGGACGTCGGCCAGCGCCTGCTCGACCATGGCCTCCGCGAGGGCCCCGTGGTGATATCTCCGAGCCACTGCGCCGCCAATGTTGACATTGTTAAGTCAATGCGCCACGCTCCGCATATGAACGCTGTTCAGTCTACCGCCCCAGGCCGCAGCATGTTCGGTCGACTCGGCTACGGGGTTGCCCGCTACCGGTGGCCGGTGCTCATCGGCTACCTACTCCTGATGGTCGTCGTCGGGGTCGTCGGCGTACGAGTCTTCGGGGCCATGCAGACCGAGGGATTCAGCGACCCGGGCAGTCAGTCGGCCCGCGCCGCAGCGGCCGTTACCGGCGAGTTCGGCGCCCAGACGCCCGGGGCGGTGCTGCTGATCGAGACGGCTAACGGGCTTGATGCCGACGCGGCGGCGGCAACAACCTTCCTCGGCGAGGTCGACGCGCTCAACGGGGTCGACGGCGTGGTGTCGTACTGGTCGACCGGTGGTGCCGAGGCGTTCCGCGGCACGGATGGCCGCACCGGACAAGCGCTCGTCTACTTCGACCCAGGGGCCGACAGCGAACAAGTGAGCACGCAGATCACTGACCTAGCGGCGAACGCGACCGGCAAGAACGGCCTGACCGTGTATGCCTTCGGCGGTGACATCCTCGGCAACGCGTTCACCGAGACGATCACCGCCGATCTTGCTCGGGCTGAATCCATCGCGATCCCCATCACCGTGATCATCCTGATCTTCGTCTTCGGATCGGTCGTGGCAGCGGGGCTACCCTTCCTGGTTGCCGGCGGCTCCATTCTGGGCACCTTCGCAGTGCTGTACCTGCTCACCAAGTTCACTGATGTCTCCATCTTCTCCCTGAACCTCGTCACCGGCCTCGGCCTCGCACTCGGCATCGACTACGCGCTGCTGGTGATCAACCGGTTCCGCGAGGAGTTGCGCGGCGGTCGCGACATACGCGACGCCGTTGCGGCCACCACAGCCTCGGCCGGCAAGACCGTCTTCGTCTCGGGCATCACGGTCGCCATCACGCTGGCGGCACTGTTGATCTTCCCGCAGTACTTCCTGCGTTCATTTGCGTACGCCGGCATAGCGGTGAGCCTGCTGGCCGTGATCGGCGCCCTGACCGCCATACCGGCGCTCCTCGCGATCCTCGGTCGCAATGTGAACCGCCTGAAGGTGCGGCGCGGCGACCTGGCGCCGCGCGACGACGGCGGGTGGGCCCGGATCGCTCGCTTCGTGATGCGTCGGCCCTGGCCGGTCATGATTGCGGCTCTCGGCGTCCTGGTCGTGTGTGCAATCCCGGCGTTCAGCGTGGTCCTGGGCCAGGTCGATGCCCGCGCCCTGCCGGCCGACAACCCCGCGGCACAGGCGGAGCAAGTGCTCAGCGATCGATTCCCCGGCAATCAGGGCGCTCCGTACGACGTGATCCTCATCGACCCCGGCGCCCCCGACGCCGTGCGCGCGTACGCCGAGGAGGTGTCGCGGCTACCCCAGATCGAACGCGTGACGACTCCGACCGATGTGATCGTCGACGGCACCGTCGTCGCGGCGAATCCCGACCCGACCACGTGGACTACGCCTGACGCCGTGCGGCTGGAAGCGATCGGCAACGTCCCGCCAATCGATCCGCAGGGTGAAGCGCTCGTCACCACACTGCGCGAGCTACCCGCCCCTGCGGCTGAAGTGCTCGTCGGCGGCACCGCGGCCGAGTGGTCCGATGCCACTGCAGCGGTCGTCGATCGTGTGTGGATCGTGGCCCTGTGGCTGATCGTGACGACGCTGGTGATCCTCTTCCTCTTCACCGGCAGTGTGCTGATCCCCGTGAAGGCGATCGTGCTGAACTTCCTCAGCCTGGCGGCGACGCTCGGCCTGCTGGTGTGGACCTTCCAAAACGGTCACCTCATGTGGTTGACCGGGAGCTACACGGTCACTGGCACCGTCGACGTCTCGACACTCGCCTTGATCGGCGTGATCGCCTTCGCCCTGTCGATGGACTACGAGGTCTTCATGCTGTCGCGGATCAAGGAGGAGCACGATGCAGGGCGTGACACAGCCGATGCGGTGGCGTTCGGCCTGCAGCGCACCGGTCGCATCGTGACCGCGGCGGCACTGCTCATCGCGATCGTGTTCGCGTCATTCCTCTCAAGCGGTGCCACCAACATCAAGCAGTTGGGCTTCGGTGTGACCGTGGCGATCCTGCTCGATGCCACGATCGTGCGCGCGTTCCTCGTCCCGTCGTTCATGCGTATTGCCGGGGCGGCCAACTGGTGGGCGCCCTCGTGGCTGCGCCGTGTGCACCAACGGGTCGGCCTCCGCGAGGGCTGAGCCGCGACCGCTAGTGTGCGGCCGTGCAAGACCTCGGATTCCCGAACTTCGCGGCAAACACGCCCCTGTGGCTTGCGCTCTTGACGACCTTCATCGGCGCAGTCTCGGGTGCCATCATCGGCCGGACGCCGGGCAAGGTGGCCTACGACATCGTGGGCATCACCGTCTTCGCCTTCTTCCTGGGTGTCGGCGGTGGCCTGACCCGTGACCTCCTGCTCGGCAATCTGCCACCCCTCGCCCTGCGCACTCCGTGGTACATCGTGACCGTTCTCGGCGCAGTCTTACTGGTCCTCATCGTCGGTCGGTGGATCCCTGTGAACGGCAGGATTTTCGTCCTCCTGGACGCAATGACGTTGGGTCTCTACGCCGTCATTGGTGCGCAGATGGCGATCGAGTTCGGCTTGCCAGATGTTGGCGCGATCGTCGTCGGTTTCCTCGCCAGCATTGCCGGCGGTGTGATCGTCGCGGTCCTGAGACGGGAGACTCCGAGCATTCTCATCCCGAGCCAGCCCTACGCGATCCTGGCCCTGATCGGAACGGTCATCTATGTGCTGCTTGACAACTACAACGGGGGTTTGGGGGCGCTGCTGTGCGTTGGCAGCGTCATCGTGCTCCGCTTCGTGACGATGAACTGGAACATGCGCACTCGCAGTGTGCGTCCACTAGAGGCGGGCTCTGACCCTGATGACACCCCACCGCTCCCCCGCGGTGCGAGGCCCCACCCTGAGTGATCAGCCCACGAGGGGATTGCGCACAGCCAGCAGCGGAAACCTGGTGAAGTCTCGGTCCGAGGTGAGAAGTTCGCGCACGCCGTGATCAAGACACATCGCGGCGATCCGGGCATCGTGGACGACGCCCCCGACCACACGGCCCGCAAGAATCAGGTCACCCAAGGTCGAGAGGTGCCGTCGAGACTCATGGAGCAGGTGAGCTCGCGGACTACTCAGCCAATGCTCCACCTGGTCAAGCGCAACCTGTGCCGGAGTGGGCACGCGGAACAGCCGCGGGTTGGTCACGATCGACATGAATTCGTGCACGACAGGCCAGCAGAACGCCACGGGCTCACTTCCGACGAGTAGCTCCGAGACAACATGTTCAGCCCTCGCGTGCTGGGGCAGGTCAGTGCGATGGGCGTAAACCAGAACGTTGGTGTCTACCCCGATCATGTGCCGCGCTCGTAGGCAATGTCGCGGATCTCTGCCCACGACATTGCGGCCGCCGCCTCGGTGAGCCCTCCGCGCCCAAAGGCCAGGTCGGCCCTTGGCGCCCACTCAACGGAACCCGACCGCCGCTCGAGCTCACGGCGCAAGGCCTCCTCAATCAGACTGCGCATCGTCGTCCCGTCCTGGGCAGCACACCTGCGCGCCTGGTCGGCAAGCTCATCCGGAAGCTCGATGGTTGTCTTCTTCACAGGCAGACCGTATCAAATGACCCGTACTTACGGGTCAGCCGGACAGCGGGAGCGTCACCCGACGAGCGCCGTCCGGCGCGATCTCCACCGGGATGCCCCAATCCTGCTGGTGGATGTGACAGGCACCGTGCTCGTCGGGCCCAGTCACGTCGTCACAGGACGCGCCCTTCGCGGCCACGTGCAAGACACCGCCCCCGACTGCATCGGAGATGGTCACCGTCCGCACCAGATCCGGCCCGGCTCCCGCTCCGGCCACCAGGACCTCGGCCGGTGTCGACCCGACGACGAGGTGCGTCGACGGTCCGTAGCGATCGTCCCGCTTCTCGCCCGGCGGCGGGTTGAAGACCACCTCGACCACCAGCTCGCCGGGTGCGATCCGCAACGCGGGCCGCACGGTACGCAGGGCGTCGCCGGCCACCGTGGTGCCAGCATCGATGGGCATGCGCGTGATACGGCCAGCGGCTGATTCGACAACGAGTACGGCGTCCTCCCCCGGCAGCGCGACAACATCACTCGGCTCGGCGAGGTCGCGCGCCACGGTCGAAACCTGCCCTTTCGTCGGGTCATAGCGTCGCAGTGCGGCGTTGTACGCATCGGCGATGAGCACGGATCCGTCAGGGAGCAGGGCAGCGCCCAGCGGGTGCTGCAACAGTGCGGAGACCGCTGGTCCATCCACGTGGCCGAAGTCGAACAGCCCCTTGCCGATCCTTGTCTCCACCGCCGCAGGCGTGACCCGGCGCAGGGCCGATGTCTCCGCATCGACCACCCACAGACTGTCACCGTCGACCAGGATCGCAGAAGGCTGGGCGAACCACGACGCGCCGAGAGGTCCGTCGACGAGCCCTTCGTTCGTGGTGCCGGCATGCACCCGCACGGTGCCGGCCACCGGATCGAATGCCCAGATCCGGTGCTCCCCCGCCATCGCGACGTAGACGATGCCGTCGACGGATGCCACATCCCACGGCGTCGAGAGCCGCGTCTTGCGCGCCGACCCCTCCGCAGGGTCGCCCTGCATCCACTGCTCGCCGGTGCCCGCAACCGTCGTCACCTGCAGGTCGGAGAGCCGTACTCCGCGCAGTGCGTGATTGCCGCTGTCCGCGACGACTACGTCGTAGCCGACACGCTCCGCGATGTGGCGCGGTAGGACCGCGTGTCCGTACGGCTCGTTGAATCGCGCGACGTCCGCCGGACCGTCGAGGAGACCGCGCTCACCACTGCCGATGCGCGCGACAGGGTCGTTGGGCGCCTCGATGGGCGCGAGCGCGAGCGAATGCCGACCGGTGTCGCTGACTAGCAGGGTGGCCCCGGCGATTGGCCCGGCCGCACCGACCACGGTCGCCTTGCCCGGCTGGAGGTATGCGGACGTCGCAGCCGCGAGCGGGACGAACACGTCCGGTCCGCGCCGCAGGGTGCCCGCAGCCTCCGCCCCCGCGACGAGGGACTCGATGGTGGCGCGAATGGCGTGGCCGTGCCCCTCCCCCGAGAACGTCGCGGCGACTGCGCCGACTGTGTCGAGCAGCACGAGTGTCGGCCATGCGCGCACGCCGTACGCCTGCCAGGTCGACATGTTCGGGTCATTCAGGACCGGGTGCGTGATCCCGTGCCGCTGCATGGCGGCGTGCACTGCCGCCGGGTCCTTCTCGTGCTCGAACTTCGGGGAGTGCACCCCGATAACAGTGAGGACATCGGCGAAGTCGCGCTCGATGGGTCGAAGCTCAGCCAGGACGTGATGGCAGTTGACGCAGCACAACGTCCAGAAATCCAGCAGCACGATCCGTCCGCGCAGGGCGCTGAGGTCCAGGCGCGCACCGCCGGTACCGAGCCAGGTGTCACCGACGAGTTCGGGGGCGGTCATGACAGGGTGCGGCGTGAACTGATCACCCCGGTGTTGAAACCGGCGAGGTGCAGGCCGCCGTGGAAGCGCGCGTGCTCGATCTTGATACAGCGGTTCATGACGACGTTCATCCCGGCGGCGGTCCCGCGCTCGGCTATGTCGGCATCTTCGATACCCAACTGCAGCCACAGCGTCTTCGCCGAGGCTGCGATGGCCTCGTCGAGCACCTCGGGCAGGTCCGAGGGCTTGCGGAAAACGTCGACGATGTCCGGTGCGGCTGGCAGGTCGGCGAGGCTGGCGTACGCCGGCTGTCCGAGGATCTGGTCGGCCTTCGGGTTGACGAACCAGACGGTGAAGTGAGTGCTCGCCAGCAGGTAGGTGCCGACGAAATAACTCGCCCGCGCCGGGTTGTCGGACGCTCCCACGATCGCGACCGTCTGGGACTCGCGCAGTAGCGCCAACCGTTCGCGCGCAGTCGGTGCCTGCCAGGTCATGCCGCTCCCCCCGCCTCGTCGATCGCCCGGTCGAGGGCCTGGTCGATGTCCCACCAGATGTCGTCGACGTCCTCTAAGCCCACGCTTATGCGCACGAGATCCTCCGGCACCCCGGCCGCCAAGAGTTGGGCGGTGCTCAGTTGCTGGTGGGTGGTGCTCGCGGGGTGGATGACGAGAGTGCGCACATCCCCGATGTTCGCCAGGTGGCTTAGTAGTTGAACGTTCTTGATGAAACCCTCGGCTGCGACGTACCCGCCCTTGATCCCGAAGGAGAACACCGCACCCGGGCCGAGCGGGGCGTACTTCTTCGCCCGGTCGAAGTGCGGATGGTCGGGTAGCCCGGCGTAGGTCACCCACGCGATGCGCGGATCGGCCGCTAGACGCTCGGCGATAACGCGCGCATTGGCGACGTGCTCGGTCATCCGCTGGGCGAGGGTCTCGATGCCCTGCAAGAGGAGGAATGCGCTGTGCGGGGCGAGGGAGGGTCCGATGTCGCGCAACTGCTCGACGCGCACCTTGGTCAGGAACCCGAACTCGCCGAAGTTGTCCCACCACTTGATGCCGCCGTACGAGGCCACGGGCTCGGTCATGGTCGGGAACCGGCCGTTGCCCCAGTCGAAGGTGCCGGCGTCGACGATCACACCGCCCAGGGTCGTGCCATGTCCGCCGAGGAACTTCGTCGCCGAGTGGAGCACGATGTCGGCACCGTGCTCAATGGGTCGGCACAGGAACGGTGTGACCGTGGTCGCGTCCACCACGAGTGGGACGCCCGCTGCATGCGAGACGTCGGCAAGGCCGGTGATGTCGGCGACCTGCGACGCGGGGTTCGACACCACCTCAGCGAACACCGCCTTGGTGTTCGGACGGATGGCGGCGGCGAAGTCGGCCGGGTCATCGCTCGCCACGAAAGTCGTGTCCACACCGAATCGACGCAATGTCACGTCGAGTTGGGTGATGGTGCCGCCGTACAGCGCAGCGGACGCGACGAGATGGTCGCCCGCCCCGGCCAGTGCGGCGAACGTGCAGAACTCCGCTGCCTGCCCGCTGCTCGTAGCGACCGCACCGAGGCCGCCTTCGAGCGAGGCGATGCGCTCCTCCACAGCGGCGACGGTCGGGTTGCCGATGCGGGAGTAGATGTTGCCGTACTTCTGCAGGGCGAAGAGCGCCGCGGCATCGGAGGTGTCCTCGAAGACGAAACTCGTCGTCTGGAAGATGGGCACGGCGCGTGCCCCGGTGCCCGCGTCGGGCGAACCGCCCGCGTGCAGCGAGCGCGTGCGGAATCCCCAATCCCGGTCGGTCATGTCACACCCACCGCAGGGCGCGGCGCTCAATGAGCGACAGGAGGAAATCGGTGGTCTTGCCGAGGATCGCGAGGCAGATGATCGACAGCAGGAGGATGTCGGTGCGCAGGGTGTTCTGGCTGTCAATGAGGAGGAACCCGAGCCCCTTCGAGCTCGCGATGAGCTCGGCGGCTACGACGAAGAGCCAGCTCTGCGCGAGACCGAGGCGCAACCCGGCGAAGATCGTCGGTGCGGCCGTCGGCAGCAGCACACCCGTGACGAGGGAGACCCCGGACAATCCGTAGGCACGGCCGACCTCGATCAACTTGCGATCGGCATGCATGAACCCTGACGCGACGGTGGTGAACACCGGGAAGAAGGCGCCGATCGCGACCAGGGTGATCTTCGGCCCCTCGTAGATCCCCATCCACAGCACGAGAAGAGGCACCCAGGCGAGCGACGGTACGGCCCGGAAGGCCTGGATGGTCGGCGCAAGCAGTCGACTGGCCACTCGGGAGAGGCCGACGAGGGAGCCGACGAGGAGGCCGGCCGCGGCACCGATGGCAAAGCCGGTGAGTACCCGCTGCACACTGATCGCGACGTGGCTCCAGAAGGTGCCTCGCTCGATGAGTTCGCCGAGGGCAGCAAGCACCTCACCCGGGGTGGGCAACTGGCTGCCCGAGAAGGCCCCACTCGTCGCCGCCCACTGCCAGACGAGCAGCAGCACGACGGGGAGGATGAGCCCCAGCAGGGTGGCGCCCAGCCAGCTCACCCGCACCCGTGATTTCACGGGTGCGGGTGAGTGCGCGTCGAGGCCCGATGATGTGGACTCGGCGCGAGGGCTGGTGTCCAGACTCACTTCTGGGCCTTTTCGGCGAAGGTCGTGTCATACAGCGTGTCGAGTGCGGCGCGAGCCTCCTCCTCGGATCGCACGAGACCCTCAGCCACGAACACCGGGAGCACCGCTTCAAGCACGGCCTTCTGCGCGGCACCGGGCACGATCGAGATCTCGACGTTCGTGCGCTCGGTCAGTACCTTCTCGGCGACCGCTGTCTCGAGCGATGCCTCCTTGGCGAGGAGCGCAGCCGCCTCCGTCGGGTTCGCCCCGATCCACGCGCGAGCAGTCTGGTAGCACGTCAGGACCTGGTCGACGAGGTCGGGCGATTCCTTCAGGAAGTTCTCACGAGCATTGAGGACGCCGTAGGAGGGGAACTCGGCGTTGCGGTAGAGCAGGCGGGAGCCGTCCTTCAGCTCGGTCGTCGCCATGATCG
>JBILVH010000061.1:0-8807 GCA_044370555.1 Candidatus Nanopelagicales bacterium | reverse complement strand
CGCACCGAGCGCGTTCGATGCGGAGTAGTCCTCGCCCAGATGCCAGTGCAGATGCCATACGTATTCGCGCCACCCGATGACCTGCCGGATGAACCCTTCGACGCTCTGGAGCGGAGCATGACCCGCCTCGAAGGCGCTCAGCGCTGCAGCGACGAGCTCGCTGGGGTGCAGGAGGCCGAGGTTCAGTGGGACGGAGAGGCGTGAGTGCGCGAGGAACGGGTCCTCCGTCATGGCGGCATCCTCGTAGGGTCCGAACAGGGGTAGTCGATGTGTGACGAAATCGTCCAGCGCGGCAAGGGCCTCCGCCCGTGTCACCGCGAACTCGCGTGGGGCGGCATCGCCGACGAAACGGATTCCCCGACCCTCGAGCGCCGCGATATCGCGGCGCACCTGGGCATCGATGTCGTCCTCCTCGGGCATCCACGGCGGGGGCAGCCCCAGGGTCGGCTGCTTCCTCGGCGGCGGCAGTCGATTGTCACGGTCGAAGTTCCACGAACCGCCGACCGGGCGGCCTGCGTCCACCAGCACACCGTGTCGCACGCGGACGAACCGGTAGAAGTCCTCCTGCAGCAGTCGCTTACCGCTGCGCTGGTCGACCCACTGCGCGAACTCGCCCTCGGAGGTGAGGAATCCACGGGATGGTTCGACTCGCATGCCCAACGATCGGACCAGGCGACGTGCCCCGTACGACGTCGGGTCACTCACGGACATCGGGCCAAGGTCGCGGACACCTTCGACGTACGTTGTCGCTGCACGGTACGTGCAACGGTCGCCAAGTTCACGCGCCCGGTGCCGCATGGCCGACAGCACGATATGCGCCTTTGCCCGGTGGTAGGTGCGCCGGCGCCAGACCGCGCTGCTCTCGACGAGCACGACGTGATCGTCCGACTCGTCGACGAAGTGCGGGCCGAGTTGATCACCGAATATCCAGCGCACCTCGGTCACCTCCCGCTGGCCGTCGCGGTCCAGCGACCGTCGACCTCTCGCACGTCGACGGGCAACCCGTACGCAGTCTCTAGGACCGACGGGGTGAGCACGTCGTGCAGGTGACCGGCCGCGACCACGCGGCCACGGGATAGCACGAGCGCGTGCGTGAAACCGCGCGGAATCTCCTCGAGGTGATGCGTGACGAGGATGAGTGCGGGTCCGCGGGGATCCTGGGCTAGCCGGCTGATGCGCAGGACGAGATCCTCGCGGGCACCGAGGTCCAGGCCCGCCGCCGGCTCGTCCAGGACCAGCAGTTCGGGGTCGACCATGAGGGCCCGCGCTATCTGCACCCGCTTTGACTCCCCCTCCGAGAGCGTGCCGAAGGTACGGTCGGCCAGGTGCGCCGCACCGAGTTGCTCGAGCATCTCCGTTGCACGCCGCTCGTCATGCGGTGAATACCGCTCCCGCCAGCGCCCGGATACCGCCCATGATGCGGTCACCACGACGTCGTGGACGCTCTCGGCCGGCGGGATGACCTCCGCCTGCCACGCGGTAGACAGACCGATCCTCAGTCGGATCTCGGACACATCGGTCAACCCGAGGGGTTCTCCGAGCAGTTCCACCCGGCCGGACGTCGGATGGCTGACTGCGCCTGCGATGTTGACCAGGGTCGTCTTGCCCGCACCATTCGGACCGATGACGACCCAGTGCTCCCCTCGTCCGACCGACCAGTCGACCCCGTCGAGCAGGTGTGCGGCCCCGCGGCGCACTGTGACGCTCGACATAGATACGACTTCGGACACAGCGCCACCCTAGGGCTTGGGTAACGTCCCCGACGTGGACCTACCCCTCACCTCGGGGCCCGTCGCGGCGTGGTTGGCGGCGCTCGCATGCGGTGCGAGTGATCTTCGCGAGACCGTCAATGGGTGTCGTCGCGCGAGCGGCACTGAGACTCTCGTCGGGCCCGACGGACATCGCACACGCTGGGACGCAATTGCCGAGCTGGCGGCCGGGGGCACAGTGCACTTGCTGCTCCCAGATCACGGCGATCCGGCCGGCCTCGGCCAGTTGTGGGACGGCCGTCCCGGTGAGCGTGTCCTCCTCCTGAACACCGCGCTGGAGGACACCGTGACCATTCTGCAGCCGGACCCTACGTGGTGCTGCCGGGAGGTTGCGCACACGTACCCGGGGCATCTCGTGGCCCTACGCGGCGAAGCGTCTTCCGATGCGGCTCGGCTGCTTGCGGGGGCGATCCGTGAGGCGACGGGGGCCCTCGCAGCACTGGGCCTGGACCGGCCCGACCGCGAGGTGCGCGCCCAGCTCGCCAACCTAGAGGTGCGGCTGCACATGCAATACCTGCCACGGGCCTTGCGCCAGCCCGAGCGCATAGATAGCGCGACCCGCATGCTGCTCATCGCCCGGCGGGCACTCGCCGGGCCGGGAGCCGCTGTTACATCGTCCGAGGCCGAGGCGAGGGCGCAACCCTTGCGAGAACTCGCTCGCGCCGCGCGCAGGGCGCTCGGCGCCGCGTACGTCGATGTCGGTACCGTGCGGGCATGACTGCGCCGCGCTCGACCCTGCTCGTGACGCTGTCGGGACCGGACCGGCCCGGTGTCACGGCTGGGCTCTTCGCGGCCCTGTCGGAGTTCCCGGTCGAGGTCTCGGACATCGAACAGATAGTGGCGCGCAACCACTTGACGCTCGCCGTGCTGTTGAGTCTCGCACCAGAGCACCTCGAGGCCGTGGACGCCGCTATAACGGCGGCTGCATCGACCCTCGGGTTCGAGGTCACCATGGTGCCGGGTGCGCCCGAGACGCAGGTGGCTCGCGGACAGCGACTGACCGTCACCGTGCTCGGGCGTCCGCTGCGCCCGGAGGCGGTCCGTCACGTCGCCAGCGAGGTCGCACGGTTCGGATGCAACATCGACCGGATCCGTCGCCTCGCGGACTATCCAGTCACGGCGATCGTCCTGGAAGGAAGTGGACCCGACGTTGTCGGGTTGCGTCGTGCCCTTGCCGAGGGCGCCCCCGCATTGGGCGTGGACATCTCCGTGCAGGACGGGGGTCCGCACCGACGCGGCCAGCTCCTCGTCGTCATGGACGTCGACTCGACCCTCATCCAGGACGAGGTGATCGACCTGCTCGCCCGTCGGGCGGGAACGGACACAGTCGTCGGTCGAATCACCGAGGCCGCCATGCGCGGTGAGATCGACTTCGAGGAGTCGCTCCGCCAGCGCGTCGCGACGCTGGCCGGCCTACCCGAGTCGGTGTTCGACGAGGTCCGCGCGGAGGTGCGGCTCACGCCGGGGGCTCGGACTCTGGTGCGCACGCTCCGCGGCTTCGGCTTCAAGGTGTGCCTGGTCTCGGGTGGGTTCGACCGCGTCGTCGCGCCGATCGCCGAGGAACTCGGGATCGATGCGGTTCGCGCGAACCAACTCGAGGTCCTCGACGGTCGACTCACCGGGCGCGTACTCGGCCGGGTGGTGGATCGTCGCGGGAAGCGGGAGGCGCTCGAGGAGTTCGCGGCGGAGTTCGGGATACCGATGAGTCGCACCGTCGCCATCGGTGACGGTGCCAACGACCTCGACATGCTCGATGCAGCCGGCCTCGGTGTCGCCTTCAACGCGAAGCCGGCGGTTCGCTCGGCCGCCGACACGTCGGTGAGCGTTCCGTACCTCGACTCAGTGCTGTATTTGCTTGGAATAACCCGCGACGACGTCGAAGCGCTCGTCTAGCGGGGATCAACCCCTGCAGACCTCGAACTCCGTCAAGCGTGCCCCGTCCTCGACGAGCCAGTCCCCCTGTGCGCGAGGGGTGAGCACGGCGACCGCGGACGTCGGGAACTTCTCCAGGGCCCGCAACCGACGCTTGCCCCCCTTGTCCGTCGCGGTGGATAGCGCCGCCACGAGGTCCTGGGAGCCGGGGTTGTGGGACACCAGGATCAACGAGCCGACCTCGGGGGCCGCACTTCGAGCCACGCGCAGCATCCGAGGCCACGGTGCGTCGTACAACTCCGGTTCGATGCGCATGCGCGCGTCCGGCACAGATGCAGCCATCGCCTCCCAGGTCTGCCGCGTGCGGAGCGCGGGCGAGACGAGTGCGAGCAATGGGCCCTGGACATTGGCGCGCACCCACTCCCCGATGACGGGCGCATCACGGACGCCCCGCTCGGCGAGTGGTCGATCGATGTCGGCGACGCCCTCCGGCCAGGCTGCCTTGGCGTGCCGAATCACGACGAGTGCATCCATCAGGCACCCTGCGAATGGAAGCCGCCGTCGACGTGCACGATTTCCCCGGTGGTCGCCGGGAACCACTCCGACAGGAGCGCGACCACGGCGCGTGCAGTCGGCTCAGGGTCGGTGAGATCCCAGCCCAGTGGCGCACGAGTGGTCCACAGTTGCTCGAACTCGTCGAACCCCGGGATCGACTTCGCGGCAACCGTGCGCAGGGGGCCGGCGGCAACGAGGTTGACACGGATCCCGTGCGGACCGAGATCCCGGGCGAGGTAGCGGGACACGGACTCGAGGCCGGCCTTCGCGACCCCCATCCAGTCGTAGGTCGGCCACGCCTGGGTGGCATCGAAGTCGAGGCCGACGATGGCACTGCCCCTGGGCATGAGCGGCTGACAGGCGACCGCCAGCGACTTCAAGGAATATGCGGAGACTTGTAGGGCAGTCGAGACGTCGTCCCACGGGGCGCTGAGGAAGCCGCCGCCGAGGGCCGATGCCGGCGCGAAGCCGATGGAGTGCACGACCCCGTGCACCTGAGGGCACTCATCGCGCAGGCGGTCTGCCAACGAATCGAGGTCGGCAGTGCTGGTCACGTCGAGTTCGAGCACGGTGGGTGTGACCGGAAGCCGGGCTGCGGTGCGCTTGGTGAGTGACATGGCCCGCCCGAACGAGGTCAGCACCACGTGGGCACCCTGCTCCTGGGCGAGGCGCGCGACATGGAATGCGATGGAGTCGTCGGTCAGGACGCCCGTGACGAGAACTGACCGGCCCGTGAGCAGTGCCATGACCCTCCTTCATCTCGGTTCTGCGTGCGGATCAGTGCCCGAGTCCGAGACCGCCGTCGACCGGGATCACCGCACCCGTGATGTAGGCCCCGGCGGGACCGCAGAGCGCAACGGTCGCCGCCGCGATCTCATCTGGTGAACCGTACCGCGCAAGGGGGATCTGCCCCAGGATCTCAGCTCGTCGCTCCTCCGGGAGACCCTCGGTCATCTCCGTCGTCACGAACCCGGGGGCTAGGACGTTCACCCGGATCCCACGACTACCCACCTCTCGCGCGAGGGATCGCGCGGCCCCGACGAGGCCGGCCTTCGCAGCCGCATAGTTCACCTGGCCGGCCGACCCGGTCGCCCACACGACGCTCGATGTGAACACGATGCAGCCACGCTTGGCCTTGAGCATCCCGCGCAGGCTGCGGCGGGCACAGCGGATGGCCCCAAGGAGGTTCGTCTGCAGCACCGACTCGAGGTCGTCGTCATCCATGCGCATGAGCAGGGTGTCGCGTGTGATGCCGGCATTGGCGATCAGTACCTCTACGGCGCCGTGTTCGGCCTCGATGGTGTCAAACGCCGCATCCACTGACGATCGATCGGCAACGTCCATGGCCACGGCCACCAGACCGTCTGGTGAGGTCCCGCTGCGGCAGCCGACTATGACGCGGTCGCCTTGGGCGGCAAATGCCAGTGCCGTCGCGCGGCCGATGCCGCGGTTGCCACCGGTGACCAGAACGATCCGATCAGACATCTGATGCCTCCTCCACGTCGTGCCGGCCCGCGAGGTGACCGTATCGCGGCAGGGTTACCTTCGACGGGACCTAGGGTGAGAGGGTGACGTCTCTGGATGGGCTGCCGCTCGAGGCATGTGCGGATGCGGCGCTGGCCGCAGCGGCTTCGGCCGGCGCCCAGCATGTGGAAATTCGTGTCGCCAGGACGCATTCAGAAGCCGTCCGGCTCCGCGACGCCAGACCGGAGGGGGTGAGCGACTCCGCGGACATCGGACTCGGCGTGCGCGTTCTCGTGGACGGAGTGTGGGGTTTCGCCGCGGTAGACGCGGTGACCGTGGATGCCGCGTGGCGGACGGCAGACCGGGCGGTACGGTTCGCGCGCGTCGCGGCACCGCTTGCTCGACAGCGAGTCGAGTTGGCGCCGGTGCCGGTCGCTGTCGGCACGTGGTTGTCACCCTTCACTATCGACCCCTTCACAGTGTCGATGCATGAGCGGATCGCCGTTCTCGCGGACCGGTCCGCCCGCCTCTTGCGCGATGGAGTCAGCCACGTGGACGCCACGCTGACCATGGTGAGGGAGTCGACGTTTCTCGCCACGGCGTCGGGAACGCGCGTCACGCAGGAGAAGGTGCGGATCGAGTCGGACATCGAGGGCACCCAGATCCATCCCGGCGGCTTCGAGTCCATCCGGACCCTTGCGCCGCCGACGGCGAGTGGCTGGGAGTTCGTGGTCGGCGGTGCGGGACGGACCTGGGATTGGGACGCGGAGCTCGAGCAACTCCCGACGCTGCTTCGTGAGAAGTGCCAAGCGCCCAGCGTCGAACCGGGCCGATACACGCTGCTCATAGATCCGTCGAACCTCTGGTTGACGATCCACGAATCGGTCGGTCACGCGACCGAACTCGATCGCGCACTGGGGTACGAGGCCAACTACGCCGGCACCTCATTCGCGACCCCCGATCTCCTGGGGAATCTGCGCTATGGCTCGGAACTCATGCACGTGACCGGCGATCGCACAGCGGACCACGGCCTTGCCTCCACCGGATGGGACGACGAAGGTGTTGCGGCCGGCGAGTGGGACCTCGTGCGCGACGGTGTACTCGTCGGGTACCAACTCGACCGGGCAATGGCAGCCGAGTTGGGCTTCGCAGCATCGAACGGCTGCGCCTACGCGGACTCCGCATTGCATGTGCCGCTTCAGCGCATGCCGAACGTCTCCCTCCAGCCGTCACCGGACGGAGCCGACCTGACTGGACTCGCGGCGGGTATCGAGGACGGTCTCCTCGTCGTCGGTGACCGAAGCTGGTCGATCGATATGCAGAGGTACAACTTCCAGTTCACCGGCCAGCGCTTCCATCGCATTCGTGCCGGGCGCATCGCTGAGCAGGTACGAGACGTGGCCTACCAGTCCCGAACGCCGGACTTCTGGGGCAGTCTCGTTGCGGTGGGCGGCCCGACGACCTACGTCCTTGGAGGGGCCTTGAACTGCGGCAAGGGTCAACCTGGACAGGTGGCTGCCGTGTCGCACGGATGCCCCGCAGCGGTGTTCGAGGCCGTGAACGTCTTGAACAGTCGGCAGGAGGCAGCAGAGTGACCTCGCCCCAGGAACTCTGCGAGCGCATCCTTGCGATCCCGGGCAAGGTGGCCCGCAGCACCCTCACCCCGAACGGCGAGAGCACGTCGACGAGCCTCACGGTGATCTGCTTCGACGGCCCGCGCTACGCGTCCGGATCAATCACGTCACCGGACACGGCCGCAGCCGACGAGTTGGTCCGCCGACTGGATGCGGAGTGTGCCCATGCCCTACCGGCCGCGGACGCCCTAGCGCTCGTCGCGGGCACCTCAACCGGATCGGAT
Source organism: Candidatus Nanopelagicales bacterium (assembly GCA_044370555.1). Classification (GTDB taxonomy): domain Bacteria; phylum Actinomycetota; class Actinomycetes; order S36-B12; family S36-B12; genus CAINMH01. Next base: position 1,289 of record JBILVH010000061.1, on the reverse strand, counting down.
CGCACCTGGTCGGAGCCGGCACCGATCACGGACGGGGCCGCCTTCGCGCACATAGCACCGCAGCTCGGCGACTGGTTCGGCGACGGACGGATCGAGCACTTCGGCTACGCGGAACACGGTTGGACGACCACGTGGCTGGCCAACTCGTCGGGCGTACGCCTCCGGCACCACGAACCCCACGCACGATTCGAGGCGACGGCCAAGTCCCACGATCGGACTCGGTCGGCCTGGTGGGGTGCGTCCCTCGATGACTTCGGCGGGCTCGATCTTGAGCCGGGTCGGGCTGACCTGGCCCGAGCACTGGCGTGGCAGGCACACACGGTCGAGACCCCACCCGGACGCCATGAGGTAGTCCTCAGCTCCAGCGCCACCGGGGATCTCATGGTCGACCTGTGGTGGTCCTGTGTCGGACAGGATGCGATCGAGGGTCGAAATGTGTTCAGTGCCGCGGACGGCGGTGTGCGCATCGGCGAACAGGTCACGGACCGGCGCGTCACCCTGAGCAGTAACCCGCATGATCCCGTCGTCCCCGCATGCCCCTTCGCCGTCGTCCCCGCGTCCTCCCCCGTCGCCAGCGTCTTCGACAACGGTACGCCGCTCGGGGCGGTCGACTGGATCAGGTCGGGCGTGCTGACTTCCCTCGCGGGCCCGCGCGCGACAGCCGGCCAGACTGGATTGCCCCTGGTTCTCTCGCCCGCGACCGTCCGGCTCGACGCAGACGGCGTGGGCTCGCTCGACGACCTTGTTGCGAACGTCACAGAGGGTCTCCTCGTGACCTGTCTTTGGTACAACCGCCTCGTCGATCCGCAGACCCTCCTGCTGACCGGACTCACGCGCGACGGCGTCTATGTGATTCGAGACGGCGAAGTCATCGGTGCCGCAGGCAATTTCCGCTTCAACGACAGCCCCTTGGGGCTGCTCAACCGCATTCGGGCCGCGTCAGGCTCCGAGCGGACCCAGCCACGGGAGTTCGGCGACTATGTGCACCGGGTCGCGATGCCGGCGCTCCACGTCAGCGACTTCAACCTCTCCACGACATCCGATGCCCTGTGACCGACTCGCAGTGCTGCCGATCCGCCGTACGCTAGGAGTCACGAAGGAGGACCCGGTGCGAGAGCAGTCCGCAGATGTGTATGCCATCACCTCGGCCGAGAGGGGCATCACCGACCAGCAGTCCTCGCGTACCCGGAAGTACCTGATTTCCATGTCCATCCGAACCGCGTGCGTCATCGCGGCCATCTTCGTTCCGGGCTGGCCGCGGTGGGTCCTGATTGCGGGAGCGGTGGTCC
>JBILVH010000060.1:0-8824 GCA_044370555.1 Candidatus Nanopelagicales bacterium | reverse complement strand
CCAGGTTGAAGCGGGTGCCCGGGTCGGCACCGGCTCGCAGGTCTGGCACCACAGCCAGATCCGCGCGGGTGCAGTGGTCGGCGAGCAGTGCGTACTCGGCCGCGATGTCTACATCGGCCCCGGCGTCGTGATCGGTGACCGCTGCAAGATCCAGAACGCAGCGCAGGTCTACGAACCGGCCCGACTCGCCGCCGGGGTCTTCATCGGTCCGGGGGCGGTGCTGACCAACGACCTGCATCCCCGGGCAGTGACCCCGACGGGACGCCTCAAGGAGGCCGCGGACTGGCACAGCGTCGGCGTCACCGTGGGCGAGGGCGCCTCGATCGGGGCGCGGGCGGTGTGTGTCGCACCAGTGCGCATCGGTGCGTGGGCCATGGTCGCGGCGGGTGCCGTGGCTGTTCGCGATGTGCCCGCGTACGCCCTCGTCGCTGGTGTGCCCGCACGACAGATCGGGTGGGTGGGGCCGGCAGGTGCACGACTGGTGGCGGAGGTCGGTGCGTCGGGGGAGGGGCTCTGGGTCTGCCCGGACACCGGTGCGCTGTTCCGGGAGGTGGATGACGCCCTCGTCGCACTGCCGGGGCCACCGTGTGTGTAGCCTCGCGGCGTGCTGCTTTCTGATCGCGACCTGCGTGCCGAGATCGCCGCGGGCCGAGTTGTGCTCGAGCCATTCGACGCCGGGATGATTCAGCCGTCGAGCGTCGATGTGCGCCTCGACCGCTTCTTCCGCGTCTTCGAGAACCACCGCTACCCGCACATCGATCCGGCCGAGGAGCAGGCCGACCTGACCCGACTCGTGGAGGCGGATCCGTCAGAGGCCTTCATCCTGCATCCGGGTGAGTTCGTCCTGGCGTCGACCTACGAAGTCATCACGCTCCCCGACGACATCGCAGGAAGACTCGAAGGCAAGTCGTCGCTCGGTCGCCTCGGGCTGCTCACCCACTCCACGGCCGGATTCATCGACCCCGGCTTCTCCGGGCACGTCACACTCGAGCTGTCTAACGTCGCAACACTTCCCATCAAGTTGTGGCCCGGCATGAAGATCGGCCAGTTGTGCCTCTTCAGGTTGTCGTCACCCGCGGAGCATCCGTACGGCTCGGCGGTCTACGGGTCGCGCTACCAGGGCCAGCGCGGGCCCACCCCGAGCAGGTCGTTCGCGAACTTCCACCGCAGCGACGTCTGAGGCGATCCAGCCGACTCGCCAGAGGCTGGGCTTACGGGTTAGACGGGGTCACCGCGACAAGCGCGGTGGGTAGATCGGTCGACCCCCGCTGCAGGACGACGGGCGCTCCCTCCGCAGCGATCGACATGGTGACCGTGACCCTGGGCTCGCACCCCGCGGCGGTGGACATCGCGAACTCCGGCACGACGAAGGCCGTAGTGGCGAACCGCTCACCCGGGAGGAGGCGCTGCGGGATCGCCCCCTGGGCCGCAGTCACCGTGGTCGCGCTGCACGCACCACCTTGCGCAATGGTGATCGTCGGGGTGATGTTCACCCCGCCCGGAGTCGTACCGGGGCACTCCTTCGGGAGCGCCTCGCCCGTGCAGACCCGCATCGCGACGAAGCCGGAGATGTCGAGTGCGCCCTGGTCGAGTGGTGCGGAGATCTCGGTGGTCAGCACACCCGGTGAACCCGGGCGTGCCAGCACATCCGCCGATCCAGCGGGCACCTGGGTCGCCCAGTCGGGCAGGGGCGCCGACACGCTGAGAACGCTGGGCACCGGTGAACCCGGCCCCGCGATCGTGAGCGTGCCCTGTTGCGTATCGGGGATGTTCGCGCAGCCAACGGGCGGACATACGCGCACTCCGGCCGCGCACGTCCAGGTCCCGATGTCGTTGGTCTGTAGGAGCAACTCGGTGACGATGGGTGCCTCGGCGGGCCGCCCCGCCTCCAGCTCGCGGCCGAGTTCAGGGCTCGTTCGGACGACCCCTGCGGCGGAGGTGCACACCAGCGACTGTCCCACGAAGAGTCGGTCGGTGACTGCCGCAGGCATCAATGCAGCCCGCACAAGTCGACGTGCGTCGCGGTCGACAGCCGCGAACGGGACCTGGAGGACCGTGACGGGGCCGGACCTGGTGAGATCAACGGTCGTTGTCACCAGCGCATCCGTGGACACCGCACCCGTGCCACTCCCGGAACTCGTCGGTGCGGAGCCGCCGCCACCGCAGGCCGCCAGCACAAGGGCGGTCAGGAGAGCGAACACCGGGGCAGCGCTGCGAATCAGTCGACGCATGCACCGAAGGGTACGCGCTACTGGCAGGATGGCGGCACCGCCGAAGGGAGTGATGTGAGCGAGAACAAGTCGGCGCTGCGCGTGTGGGGACCGCGCGTGGCTCTGATGGTCGCTGGCATCGCCATCGGCTATTTGATCTTCACCCAGGTGATCCAGCGGCTCGGGTCCTTCGAGGAAGGGGTGCAGGCCGCCCTTGCCGTACCCGGCCTGTGGTTCGCCGCCATCGTGGCGGCGGCCGTGTTCTCGATCGCGGTCTATCCCCTCACTGCACCTGCCGCCATTCCGAAACTGTCGTATAAGACCGCCTTCATCGACCGCCAGGGCGGTCTGCTGATCTCCAGCGGCATCCCATTCGGCGGCGGCCCTCTCGCTGTCGGCGTGCAGTACGCCATGCTCGATACGTACGGCGTTCCGCAGCGCCGCGCCGCCGCAGCCGTCGCGGCCGACGCGGTCTGGACCTACATGATGACGTTCGGTACGCCGGCCATCGCGCTGCTGCTCCTCTTCGGTATCGAGCGGCGAACCGTAGGCGGCACCTTCGAGTGGATCGCGATCGTCGCCGCGATCATCTTCGCCATCTCAGTTGTCGTGATCTTCATCGCGGTGCGCAGCGAGTCAGGGGCCGAACGCATCGGCACCCTGGCAGCGCGTCCGGTGCGCGCTCTCTTCCGGGTGATCAAGCGCACCCCGCCCGATATCGTCACCTCGATCGTGGGCTTCCACGAGACCGCGTCCGACATGGTCCGCACGCGCTGGAAGCAGATCACGCTGACCAACCTGCTCGCCCAGCTGTCGCCGCTGCTGGTCATCCTTGCGGCTATGGCCGGGCTCGGCGCATTCGACGGGGACGTGACATTCCTCGAGATCCTGGTCGCGTTCTCCGTCGCCATGCTGCTCGCATCGGTACCCCTTGCCCCGGGCGGCCTCGGCACGGTTGACGCCGCGCTGATCTTCCTGCTCGTGCAGTTCGGGGTGTCGTCGGCGCACGCGACCGCGGTCGACATCATCTGGCGGGCGTTCCTCTACTTCCCCCAGATGATCGTTGGCATCGTCGCGCTCGTCTGGTGGGTGATCGACAAGTCCCGCAAGCGCAAGCGCCTGGCAACCGCAGCCTCGTCCGCCTAGGCGGCCGCGCCCCCCAGCCCTTCCCTCACGGTGTCAAAACGACCCGTCTTATGAAGCGTTTTGACACTGTGAGATGACGAGGGTGTCGTGGTCGACGGTGACGTGCACGGTCTGCCCATCCACGACGGCCCCCGAAAGAATCGCCTTGGCCAGTTTGTCGCCGATCGCGGTCTGCACGAGTCTGCGCAGCGGTCGCGCCCCGTAGAGCGGATCGAACCCGCGCTCGACCAGCCACTCAAGTGCGGCCGGGGAGACATCAAGCGACATCCGTCGGTCGGCCAGCCGTGCCTGCAGTGCATCGATCTGGAGTCGAGCGATTCCCGCAAGTTCGGCTCGGTCGAGCGGCTCGAAGCACACCATGGCGTCGAGCCGGTTGAGGAACTCGGGACGGAAGTGCTGCCGGACCGCGGCGAACACCTGCTCCTTGCGCAGATCGAAAGGCTCGGCGAGGTCCATCAGGAATCCCGAACCGAGGTTGGACGTGAGAATCACGATCGCATTCCGGAAGTCGACGGTACGCCCTTGCCCGTCGGTGAGACGGCCGTCGTCGAATACCTGCAGCAGGATGTCGAAGACCTCGGGGTGAGCCTTCTCGACCTCGTCTAGCAGCACGACCGAGTACGGACGTCGCCGTACCGCTTCGGTCAACTGCCCGCCCTCCTCGTAGCCCACGTAGCCGGGCGGGGCACCGACGAGGCGGGCGACCGAATGCTTCTCGGAGTACTCGCTCATGTCGATGCGCACCATGGCGCGCTCGTCGTCGAAGAGGAACTCTGCGAGTGCCTTGGCGAGTTCGGTCTTGCCGACACCGGTGGGTCCGAGGAAGAGGAACGAGCCCGTGGGCCGGTTTGGGTCGGCAACTCCGGCACGGGCACGGCGCACGGCATCGGACACCTCGCGGACTGCCTCGCCCTGGCCGATGACCCGCTGACCGAGTTCATCCTCCATGCGCAGCAACTTCGCACTCTCGCCCTCGAGCAGTCGCCCGGCCGGGATGCCGGTCCACGCGGCCACTACCTCGGCGATGTCGTCGGAGGTGACCTCCTCCTTCACCATGGCCGCACGTTCATTGGTCTCAGCCGTAACGCGCTCCAACTCCGCTTCGAAGGCGGGGATCTCGGCGTAGAGGATGCGGGAGGCCTGCTCGAAGTCCCCGGCGCGCTGGGCGCGATCCGCGACGGCGCGCAGGTCGTCGATGAGCACCTTCAACTCGCCGATGCGGTCGAGCCCGGCCTTCTCGGTCTCCCAGCGCGCCCGCAGGCCGCGCAACTCCTCGTCGCGGTCGGCGATCTCACCGCGTACTCTGTCGAGCCGCTCGCGGGATGCATCGTCGGTCTCCTTGGCGAGCGCGAGTTCTTCCATGCGGAGCCGGTCGACCTGCCGCTGAAGGACGTCGATCTCCACGGGTGAGGAGTCGATCTCCATGCGCAGCCGCGCCGCCGCCTCGTCCATGAGGTCGATGGCCTTGTCAGGCAGGAAGCGCGATGTGATGTAGCGGTCCGACAGGGTCGCCGCTGCGACGAGCGCGGAGTCGGCGATGGCGACCTTGTGATGCGCCTCGTACTTCTCCTTGATGCCGCGCAGGATGGCGATCGAGTCCTCGACCGATGGCTGATCCACGAGCACCTGCTGGAATCGGCGCTCAAGGGCGGGGTCCTTCTCGACGTACTCGCGGTACTCGTCGAGCGTGGTCGCACCGATCATGCGCAGCTCACCGCGTGCCAGCATCGGCTTCAGCATGTTGCTGGCATCCATCGCTGAGTCGCCACCGGCACCGGCCCCCACCACGGTATGCAACTCATCGATGAACGTGATCACCTGTCCATCGCTCTCGCGAATCTCGTCGAGCACGGCCTTGAGCCGCTCCTCGAATTCACCGCGGTACTTTGCGCCGGCAACCATCGCACCGAGGTCGAGCGCGATGAGGGTCTTGCCCTGCAGCGACGTGGGCACGTCGCCCGCAACGATGCGTCGCGCCAGCCCCTCGACCACCGCGGTCTTCCCGACGCCGGGGTCACCGATAAGCACGGGGTTGTTCTTCGTCCGCCGCGAGAGCACTTGTACGACGCGGCGGATCTCCTCATCGCGACCGATGACCGGATCGATCTTTCCCTCGCGCGCTCGCGCGGTGAGGTCGACGCCGAACTTCGTCAGCGCCTCGAAGGTCGCCTCGGGGTCAGCGGTCGTCACACGTGCTGAGCCGCGCACACTCTGGAGGGCATCGAGGAGCGCAGTCGGCGTCGCGCCGACCGCAGCGAGTCGCTGGGCCGCCGCGGACGGGGTCGAGGAGAGACCGATGAGCAAGTGCTCGGTACTAACAAAGTCGTCGCCGCGGTCGCGGGCAAGCTCCTGGGCCGCCGCGAGCACCTGGTACGCGGCCGCGTTCAATTGCGGGGCGGCGACGGTGGCACCGCTCGCACTGGGCAGAGCGTCGACGTCACTGCGGATCGCGGCAGTCAGGGTGCGTCGGTCGACGCCCACCGCATCGAGCAATGCTGACGCGATCCCTTCGCCTTGCTGCAGGAGTGACTCGGCGATGTGCAGCGGCTCCACCTGTGAGTTTCCGCGAGCCGCGGCGATACGCACGGCGGCGCCGAGTGCGTCATTCGCCTTCGTGGTGAATTTGATGTCCATGGGATGTCCCTATCTCCGCCGTTGCGGCTTCCACAGCACGAGTGCGGTGGAAGTCTGCTGAGCGGTGAGTTCGGCCAGGCGAGCGCGTAGCGCCACGACCTCGGCCTCGAGTTCCAAGATGCGGTGAATGCCGGCCAGGTTCACCCCGGCCGCAGAGAGGTCGGCGACCTCCTTGAGTCTGCTGATGTCGCGGGTCGAGTAGAGGCGGTTGCGTCCGCCCACACGCTGCGGCGACACCAGGCCGAGCCGGTCGTACTGGCGCAGGGTCTGCGGGTGCATCCCGGCGAGTCGCGCGGCCACCGAGATGGCGAAAACAGGCGTGTCGTCGGTCAGCGCGTGGTCCATCACGCACCGCTCTCTGCCGCCGCTGCCATTAGTGCCGCGCGCGGGTCCTCACCCGCGGTGGCTGCGGCAAAGGTCTCGAGTGCGCTGCGCGCCTCATCCGATAGCGAGGTCGGCACACTGACCAACACGGTGATCAAGAGATCGCCCTTAGTGCCGTCCAATCGCGGTGCGCCTTTGCCGCGAACTCGGAAGGTTCGACCGGGAGCCGTCCCGGCCGGAACCTTCAACGTGACCGTGCCAGCCGTGGTCGGCACGGTGATGTCGGCTCCGAGCGCGAGCTCCGGGTAGGTGACCGGTACCGAGACCGTCAGGTTGTCACCGCTGCGGGCGAACACCGGATGCGGAGTGACGTGCACGACCACGAAGAGGTCGCCAGCCGCTCCGCCGCGCTCCCCGGGTGCGCCCTTGCCCTTGAGTCGGATGCGCGCGCCGTCTTTGACCCCGGCGGGGATGCGGGCCTGCACCGTGCGGGTGCTGACACCGCGGCCCGAACCCCTGCAGGTGGTGCACGGATCGTCGACGACGAGGCCGCGGCCCGCGCAGGTCGTGCACGGCTCGGCGAAAGCAAAGCCACCCGCATTACGTGCGGTTTGCCCCGATCCCTCGCAGGACGGGCATACGCGCGGGACCGTACCGCTCTTGGCGCCGGTGCCGTGACACGTGGAGCAGGCCGCGTCGCTGGACAGCCGAAGCGGCACAGTCACCCCCGCGAGCGCCTCGTCGAACCCGAGGGTCAACTCGCTCTCGAGGTCCGCGCCGCGTCGCGGACCGCGCGGCTGCTGGCCACGGGTGCCGCCGCGACCGCGGGTGAAGATGTTGCCCAAGATGTCGCCGAGGCCGGCGCCGCCGTCACCGAAGAGATCGGAGAAGTCCGCGGTGCCATAGCCGCCCCCGCTCCCCGGGAAGGGGCCCCCGCGCATGCCACCGCTGGCGAATAGTGCCCGGGCCTCGTCGTACTCCTTGCGCTTGGCCGCATCGGACAGGACGTCGTACGCCTCGGACACACTCTTGAACCGCTCCTCCGCGGCCGCGTTGCCCGGATTCTTGTCCGGATGCAACTCGCGCGCGAGAGTGCGGTACTTCTTCTTGATCTCGTCGGCGGAGGCTTCCTTGCCCACGCCGAGGATCGCGTAGAAGTCCTTCTCGAGCCAGTCCTTGTTCATGCTCCGTCTGCTACTCCAACGCGGGCGGGTCGCAGGACCCGTCCGGCACTTCGATATCCGGGTTGGTACACGCTCACTACGGTCGGGCCGTCGATGCCGTCACGCTGCTCGCTCGTCAACGCCTCGTGCAGCGCAGGGTCGAACTCTTCGCCAACAGTGCCGAAGCGTTCGAGGCCCAGTCGGACGACGATGCCTTCGAGGTTCTCCCCGACTGTGCGGAACGCCCCGTCGAGCTCGCCGTGTTCGCGGGCGCGGTCGATGTCGTCAAGCACCGGCAGGAGCTCGACGAGCACCGAGCCGACGATGGCCTCGCGCGCCGTCTCGCGGTCGCGCTCCACCCGTTTGCGGTAGTTGGCGTACTCCGCGTGCACGCGTCGCAGGTCGTCGGTGAGTTCGGCGACCTTGGTCTCGACCGCACCGAGGTCGGCGTCGACGGAGGCGGACTCGACGTCCGCCTCCGTCTCTCGCCGCTGGAGGGTGTCCGGGTCAATACGACGTTTGTCGTTCACACGGATCCCCTCGTGCTCAGGATCCCGCTCGTTCACTTCTGGCTGTCCTCGTCCACGATCTCGGCGTCGACGACATCGTCATCGGCGTCCGCGGAAGCACCCGGACCCTCCGAGCTGCCCGCTGCCGCCCCTTGCGCGGCGTACATCGCGGCGCCGAGGGCCTGACTCGCCTGCGCGACCTTGTCGGTCGCGGCCTTGATGGCATTGGTGTCGCCGGACTCAATCGCCTTCTTGAGTTCGTCGAGCGGGCCTTCGACGTTGGCCTTGGCATCGGCGGGAACCTTGTCGGCGTTGTCGGCGAGGAACTTCTCGGTCTGGTACACCAGCGTCTCCGCGGTGTTCTTGACCTCGATCTCCTCGCGTCGCTTGCGGTCCTCCTCAGCGTGAGCCTCGGCCTCGCGCATCATGCGGTCGACCTCCTCCTTCGGCAGCGCGGAGCCACCGGAGATGGTCATCGACTGCTCCTTGCCGGTCGCGAGGTCTTTGGCGCTCACGTGCACGATGCCGTTGGCGTCGATGTCGAACGTGACCTCGACCTGGGGTACTCCGCGAGGGGCAGGCGGCAGTCCGGTCAACTCAAAGGTGCCGAGTCGCTTGTTGTATGCCGCCATCTCGCGCTCGCCTTGGTACACCTGGATGAGCACGCTCGGCTGGTTGTCATCGGCGGTCGTGAAGATCTCGCTGCGCTTGGTGGGGATCGTCGTATTGCGCTCGATGAGCTTGGTCATCACGCCGCCCTTGGTCTCGATACCGAGTGAGAGCGGGGTGACGTCGAGGAGGAGGACGTCCTTGACCTCACCCTTCAGCACGCCGGCCT
>JBILVH010000059.1:0-8825 GCA_044370555.1 Candidatus Nanopelagicales bacterium | reverse complement strand
AGGCCGCAGTGCCAAGGCTGCGTAACTTCTCGTCGAGGAACGATCGCAGCCGGGTCGGATTCAGCACCGCCTTCGTCTCCTGGAAGAGCAGGCTCTTGTTGGCCGATCCGCCGCCTTTGGCCATGAAGAGCAGGTGGTACTCCGCCTCACGTCCGTGGTGAGTATCGGCGTACAACTCGATCTGCGCGGGGAGGTTGGTGCCGGTGTTGCGCTCCTCCCACATGGTGAGTGGTGCCATCTGCGAGTACCGCAGGTTGAGGACCTGGTAGGCGTCGAAGATCCCCCGCGAGAGGGCGACCTCGTCGTCTCCGCTCGTGAGGACGTGCTGACCGCGCTTACCCATGACGATGGCGGTGCCGGTGTCCTGGCACATCGGCAGGACACCACCGGCGGAGATGTTGGCGTTCTTGAGCAGGTCGAGTGCGACGAACCGGTCGTTGGGGCTGGCCTCCGGGTCGCGCAGGATCGCGGCCAACTGGGCGAGATGACCCGGGCGCAGCAGGTGCTGGATGTCGCGGATCGCCTCGTAGGCCAGGGAGGTCAGCACCTCGGGCTCCACCTCGAGGAAGGTGCGGCCTGCCGCGTCGATCTCGCGGACGCCGTCGCGCCCGAGGAACCGGTAGGGGGTCGTGTCAGAGCCCATGGGCAGCAGGTCCGTGTAGGCGAAATCAACCATGCGGCCAGCCTAGGTCAGCGCGGTGTGGGGGGCGCGGTCACCGCGACCGCGTCACGTGTTCACTGCGCAACTCGCGGATGGTGCCGGATCGCGAGCGCATGACGATCGAGTTCGTGGTCGAGCCGGTGGGTAGGTAGCGCACCCCTTGCAGCAACTCGCCGTCGGTGATCCCGGTGGCGCAGAAGAAGATGTTGTCGCCGGTCACTAGGTCGTCCGTGGTGAGGACGCGGCCGAGGTCGTGCCCCGCGTCCAGTGCGCGTCGGCGCTCCTCGTCGTCGCGCGGCCAGAGCCGCCCCTGGATCACGCCCCCCATGCACTTCAGCGCGCACGCCGCGATGATCCCCTCGGGCGTACCGCCGATGCCGACGAGCAGATCGACTCCGGTGCCGTGGCGCGCAGCCATGATCGCCCCGGCCACGTCGCCGTCGGTGATGAACTTGATACGCGCACCGGCCTCGCGGATCTCGCGCACGAGGTCGTCGTGGCGGGGGCGGTCGAGGAGCACGACTGTGAGTTCGGCCACCTCGGCGCCCTTGGCCTTGGCGACCCAGGTCAGGTTGGCGCTGATGGGCGCGCTGATGTCGACGACGCCGGCCGCCTCCGGGCCGGTGACGAGCTTTTCCATGTAGAACACCGCACTCGGGTCGTACATCGCCCCTCGCTCGGCCACGGCGAGGACGGAGATGGCGTTGTTCATGCCCTTGGCGGTCAGGGTGGTCCCGTCGATCGGATCCACCGCGACATCGACCTCGGGCCCGGTGCCGTCACCCACCCGTTCGCCGTTGTACAGCATGGGGGCGTTGTCCTTCTCCCCTTCGCCGATCACGACCGTCCCGTTCATCGCCACGCTGCTGATGAAGGTGCGCATAGCGGCGACGGCGGCCCCGTCCGCACCGTTCTTATCGCCGCGGCCGACGTGTGCAGCGGCCGCCATCGCAGCCGCCTCGGTCACCCGGACGAGCTCCAGGGCGAGGTTGCGGTCGGGGGCGTGGTTCGGGACCGTCATGGGTCGGAGCGTATCCCGCGATCGGGTGCGCTAACCGCCGGTTGTGGTGAACCCGGACCGTCGCCGTCGCGCGATCGTCCGAAGTCGGGGACGATAGCGGGGTGACCCAGCCCGTGCCGACCGGCCGCGCGAATGCGCGGCTGTCCCAGACCGTGGGCGACATGGTGCGGTCGATGGTGGTCGTGCTCGGCGCCGTGGCGGTGATCCTCGTCATCACGTTGCGGCCGCAGCCGGACCCGATCAGGGTGGTCGACTACGCACCCACCCTCTCCGTGGCGCGGGCGCAGGCCGGCTACCCCGTGCTGGCACCGGAGGGGCTCGGCCCGCAGTGGCGTGCGACGAGCGCCCGCTGGGAACCGACCCCGGCGTCGGAGCCCGACCCGGCGTGGCACCTCGGGGTCGTCACACCGACCGAGGAGTACGTCCAACTCGGCCAATCGGCCACCACCGACGAGGACTACTTGCCCGAGCAGACCGACCGCGGTCGGCCGACCGGATCGGTGCAGGTGGGCGGGGTGACGTGGGAGAGGTACGAGGCAACGGACCGCGACGGTGTCGAGTACCGGTCGCTCGTGCGCACCTCGGGTGGCGTGACCACGGTCGTCTCCGGCAGCGCAGCCTGGCCCGAGATCGAGCAGTTCACGGGCAGTCTCAAGCCCTAGCGCTCACTCCGCGGCGGGATCGTCCGCCACCGCGTCGAGGCGGGCCTGTGCCCCTTCGAGCCACGTGCGGCACACCTCGGCGAGCCGCTCGCCTTCTTCCCAGAGGCGGAGGGTCTCCTCCAAGGTGATGCCACCGCTCTCCATGCGTCGAACTACGTCAACGAGTGCGGCGCGGGCCTCTTCGTAGCCCATAACGACCGCATCGTCCGCGGGTGGGGTTTTATCACCGGCCACTGGGCCCTCCGTCGGGTTCATCGGGTGTGCGAATGGCGTTGAGGCTGCCGCGGGCGACGCGGATCCGCAGGTGTGCGTCGTCGGGTACGACCCCGGGGTCGAGTACTACGTGCCCGTCATATTGCACGACTGCGTAGCCGCGTTCGAGCGTCGCCGCCGGCGAGAGTGCGCGGACCTGTGCGGCGAGGTGTTCGACGTCCGCGCGGGCACGGTCGAGGCGGGCGTGCACGTCGCGGCGCACCCGGCCTACAGCGTCGGAGACGGCTCTGGACTCGGCGGTGATGCGCGTATGTGCACCGCGTCGCAGCGCGGCCTCAGCGCGATCGATCAGCGCGAACTCCTCGCCGACGTCGGGGACGAGCCGCTTGGCGGCATCGGTCGGGGTGGATGCGCGCAGGTCGGCGACGTGGTCGAGCAGCGGTGCGTCCTGTTCGTGGCCGATAGCGCTGACGACCGGGGTTGCGCACGCCGCAACAGCGCGGATGAGCGCTTCGTTGCTGAACGGCAACAGGTCCTCGAAGGAGCCGCCACCCCGCGCGATGACAATCACGTCCACCTGCGGGAGAGCATCGAGTTCCGCGAGTGCGGCGCTCACCTCGCTGACTGCGTTCACACCCTGTACCGCGACCTCGCGCACTTCGAACCGAACGCCGGGCCAGCGCAGCCGCGCGTTGACGAGGACATCGTCCATCGCGGCGGCAGCGCGACCGCAGATGAGGCCGATGCAGCCAGGGAGGAAGGGCGGCGCCTTCTTGCGGGCCGGGTCGAACAAGCCCTCGGCGGCGAGTGTCAGGCGGAGCCGTTCAAGCTGCTCGAGCAGGGCTCCCACGCCCACGGATCGGATCTCCCGGGCGCGCAGTTGTAGAGCGCCGCGCCCTGTCCAGAACTCCGGTTTGGCGTGCACGATCACCCGCTGGCCCTCCGTGATCGGCGGCGTGATGGAGTCGAGAAGGCCGGAAGAGAGGACCAGGCTGAGGGACACGTTGGCGTCGGTGTCGCGCAGGACGCAGAACACCTGCGGGGCCCCGGGCCGCGGCCGGACCTCGGCTAGTTGGCCCTCGATCCAGATCGCGCCGAGGCGGCCGATCCACTCCAGGAGCAGCCGCGAAACCGTGCGCACCGGGGCCGGTTGCTCCGGGGAGGTCTCCAGGGTCACGTCGGCAGGGTAGCCGTCGGGGGGCACGCGCGAGGAATGCCGCGTCGGTCGGGTGGACATACGATGGGTGCGTGAGTAGCGACGGCGGCGTACGACGCAAGGTCCTCCTGGCATCCCCCCGCGGCTACTGTGCGGGAGTCGACCGGGCTGTCGTGACCGTGGAGAAGGCGCTCGATCTGTACGGACCGCCGATCTACGTGCGCAAGCAGATCGTCCACAACCGGCATGTCGTCGCATCCCTTGAAGAGCGCGGCGCAGTATTCGTCGAGGAACTCGATGAGGTGCCCGAGGGTGCGACCGTGGTGTTCTCGGCGCACGGCGTCGCGCCGGTCGTCCACACTGAGGCCGCCGAGCGGCGGCTCAAGACGATCGATGCGACCTGCCCACTCGTCACCAAGGTGCACCTCGAGGCCCGCCGCTTCGCGGCCGAGGGGTACCAGATCCTGCTCATTGGGCACGAGGGTCACGAGGAGGTCGTCGGGACGATGGGGGAGGCCCCCGAGGCCATCACGCTGATCGACGGCCCCGGCGATGTTGCGGGCCTCGAGGTCGAAGCGGATCGTCCGATCGTCTGGCTCTCGCAGACCACGTTGTCCGTCGACGAGACGATGGCCACGGTCGGCGAATTGAAGACCCGCTTCCCGGGCTTGATGAGCCCGCCCTCCGACGACATCTGCTACGCCACGCAGAACCGCCAGGGCGCGGTGAAAGCGATGGCGGAGCAATGCGACGTCGTGGTAGTCGTTGGTTCCGGCAATTCGTCGAACTCGGTGCGCCTAGTCGAGGTTGCACTCGAGGCTGGTGCGTCGTCGTCGTACCGCATCGACGGTGCCGACGAGATGCGCGCCGAGTGGTTCGAGGTCGCGACCACGGTTGGTGTCACGAGTGGGGCGTCGGTCCCCGAGCACCTCGTTGCCGGCGTCCTCGCGCAACTTGCCGAGTGGGGATTCGCCGACGTGGAGGAGGTCCACCACATCGACGAGACACTCGTCTTCGCGCTGCCGCAGGAGCTGCGGCGGGACCTGAAGGCAGCAGGGGCCTAGGTCGCGCGACGCCGCCGGATCAGCACGATCACGGTCGCGGCGATCATCGACCCCAGCGTCCACCACGCTGTGTTCGTCAGCGTCCCGAAGACCATGAACCCTTCGCGCACGAGCAGCGAACCGCTCCCGCCCAAGGTGAGTTGACCCGCTGTGATCGCTGTCGCGGCCATGGCGAGCGGCGGAATGATCACCGTCCACCACAGGATGTCGCGCCGGGTCGCGGCTGCCGCATAGATCGTGGCGGCGAGCAGGCCGACCCCGGTGAGCCAGCCGAGTGATCCGACGCGCACCACGGCGTCTGCGAAGCCCATGATCACCGTAGTACCGACGACGACCAACCATGTCCCTAGAAGGGACAGCCCGGTCGGTGAAGGTGGCGGGGCTGCTACGTCGGCGGGCGGCTGAGGCGGGTGAATAGCGACGGCCGACTCGGCGACCGCTGCATCACCGAATGCGTAGGCGGCAACGGCGGCGAAGGCGCTGTCGCGATCGGCCTGGCGGTCGGGGAGCGCGGGGATGGCATCCGGCACAAGGTCGGGAGCGACGTCCGCCGCGCGGAAGAGGCGACCGGTGGGGGTGTCGTCGGACGGCTGCCTCACGCGCGATCCCTCGTCACAAGTCCTCAGACTACGGCAGGCCAGTGTCCCGGAGTGCGCGCGACCATTTCGATGTGCGTCGGTGTGTTGAGGCTGTATCCATCCCATGCGTACCGCGACTACCCTTGGGTGGCCGTTCACTGACGGCTCTGGCGAGAGGGTGCGGTCGAGTGGGCTTGTCCATCGGGATCGTCGGTCTGCCGAACGTCGGCAAGTCGACCATGTTCAATGCGTTGACCAAGAATGACGTCCTGGCCGCGAACTACCCCTTCGCGACCATCGAGCCGAACACGGGCGTCGTAGGAGTGCCCGATCCACGTCTGCAGGCGCTCGCGGAAATCTTCGGCTCGGCCAAGGTCGTCGAGGCCACCGTCACGTTCGTCGACATCGCGGGAATCGTGAAGGGGGCGAGCGAGGGTGCCGGTCTCGGCAACCAGTTCCTGTCGCACATCCGCGAGTCAGATGCCATCTGCCAGGTGCTCCGTGCGTTCGCCGACCCCGACGTCGTGCATGTCGAAGGCCGGGTGGACCCCGCGGAGGACATGGCGACCATCAACACCGAACTGATCCTCGCCGACCTCCAGACGATCGATCGTGCGCTGCCTCGCCTTGTCAAGGAGGCGCGCATGGACAAGGCGAAGGCCGACGTGGTCGCCGCCGCTGAGCGTGCGCGCGAGGTGCTCGACGCGGGCGAGACGGTGTTCCAGGCTGGCCTCGATCCGGCTCCGCTGCGCGAACTACACCTGCTCACCGCGAAGCCTTTCCTCTATGTCATCAATTCGGATGAGGCGTCGCTGCTCGACGGAGCATTCCGGCAGCGGATGCGTGACTTGGTAGCACCTGCGGACGCGGTGTTCCTCGACGCCAAGACGGAGGCCGAACTCGTCGAGTTGAGCGAGGAGGACGCCCTCGAACTTCTCCAGTCCGTCGGTCAGGATGAATCCGGCCTGCGTGCACTGGCCCGCGTCGGGTTCGCAACACTCGGGCTGCAGACATACCTCACGGCCGGTCCCAAGGAGGCGCGGGCCTGGACGATCCGCGTCGGGGCGACCGCACCCGAGGCCGCCGGGGTGATTCACACCGACTTCCAGCGCGGATTCATCAAGGCGGAGGTGGTGTCGTACGCCGATCTCATTGCGGCGGGGTCGATGGCCGAGGCGAGGGCCCGTGGCAAGGTGCGTATGGAGGGGAAGGACTACGTCATGGCAGACGGCGACGTGGTCGAGTTCAGATTCAATGTCTGATGTGAACGGCGGGGCGGTGTCGTGCATCGTATCGAGCTGAAGGTCCCGCCACCCATCTATGCGCTCGGTCTCGCACTGCTGATGTGGGCGGTGAGCCTCGCACCGCCGCACCTCGAGATGCGGATGTGGATCCGGGTGGGTGCTGTCCTCGTCTTCGGTGGACTGGCGGTAATCACTATGGTCGCAGCCCTCGTCGTGCTACTCCGTGCCCGCACGACAATCGATCCGCATGCTCCCGACAGGGCGAAGGTACTGGTCACCGCCGGCATCTACGCGAGGACTCGCAACCCGATGTATCTGTCGATGCTGCTTGCCCTGATGGCCTTCGCCGGGTGGCTGGCGAATCCGTTCACCGTTCTGCTCGCGCTCGCCTTCATCCCGCTCATCACGCGCGTGCAGATCCTGCCCGAGGAGCGAGCGCTTACGGTGCGATTCGGGCAGCCGTACCGCGCGTACTGCGCGCGCGTCAAGCGCTGGGTGTGATTGTGCCGCCGAGTCGGGCGCAGATGTCGGCGATGCGGTGCGCGAGCTCGATGTCGAGCTGAGTCACCCCGCCGGCGGAGTGCGTCGACAGGGTGAAATGAAGTGCGCGGAATCGGACGTCGATGTCGGGGTGGTGGTCCATCTCTTCCGCGTCGTCGGCCACGGCTCCCACAACATCGATCGCGGTGCGGAATGTGGGAAGGGTGTAGGCGCACCGGAGTGCGCCGGGGTTCCCTGCCCAACCAGGGGGGAGTTGGCGGTCGATCTCATCGGGGGTGAGCAGGCGCATATCACCACCGTGCCAGAGGATGGGGCCTCGTGCAGCAGGTCGTAGTGGGTGCCGTGATCCTCGATGGAGGCGGTCGCGTGCTCGCTGCGCGCAGGCATAGCCCGCCGGAGCTCGCGGGCTCGTGGGAGTTCCCCGGTGGCAAGGTCGAGCCGGGCGAAGCGGATGCAGTGGCGGTGGTGCGTGAGGTGTACGAGGAACTCGGCGTCGTCGTCGAGGTGCTCGAACGGATCGAGGGCCAGTGGGAGATCCGCGACGGTCTTCGGCTACGCCTGTTCACCGCGCGTATCCGCGAGGGTAGCGTGACCCCCGGGCCCGACCACGATGCGGTGATGTGGGTGGCTTACGACGAACTCGACCGCGTCACCTGGACACCGGCGGACCGCGCTGCATTGCCCGCGGTGGTCGGAGCACTGCGCGCGACCCCTTAGGGTCTACGGGTGACTGCAACCCGCTCGGACCTTCGCAACGTCGCCATCGTCGCTCACGTCGATCACGGCAAGACGACCCTCGTCGATGCCATGCTCTGGCAGTCGGGTGCGTTTCGCGCCAATGCAGAGGTCGCCGATCGCGTCATGGACTCCATGGATCTCGAGCGCGAGAAAGGCATCACGATCCTCGCCAAGAACACCGCGGTGCGCCATGGCGATGTGACGGTGAACATCATCGACACCCCCGGCCACGCGGACTTCGGGGGCGAGGTCGAGCGCGGCTTGGAGATGGTGGACGGCGTGCTCCTGCTCGTGGACGCCTCAGAGGGTCCGCTACCGCAAACGCGGTTCGTACTGCGCAAGGCGCTGGCCAAGCGTCTGCCGGTGGTGCTCGTGATCAACAAGGTCGACCGACCGGATGCGCGAATCGCCGAGGTGGTGGACGAGACGTACGAACTCTTCCTAGACCTCGACGCGACGGAGGACCAGATCGAGTTCCCCATCGTGTACTCGTCGGCCAAGGCGGGCCGGGCCTCGCTGAACCGACCGGTGGACGGGGGGATGCCCGACAGTGAGGACCTCACACCGCTGTTCGAGACCCTTCTGGCGACGGTACCGGCCCCGGCCTATGACGACGATGCACCGCTGCAGGCGCACGTGACCAACCTGGACGCATCCCCGTACCTCGGGCGCCTAGCCCTGTGTCGGGTCCGTCAGGGCCGGATCCGCAAGGGGCAGTCGGTGATGTGGTGCCGATCGGACGGCACCCAGGAGCGGGTGCGGATCGCCGAACTCCTCATGACCGAGGCACTGGACCGGGTCCCTGCCGAGGAGGCCGGTCCCGGCGACATCATCGCGGTCGCCGGTATCGCCGAGATCACCCTCGGTGACACCCTGGCTGATGCGGAGAATCCGATCCCGCTGCCGCCGATCACCGTCGATGAGCCGTCGATCTCCATGACGATCGGCATCAATACCTCGCCGCTCGGCGGGCAGAGCGGTACGAAG
>JBILVH010000058.1:0-8870 GCA_044370555.1 Candidatus Nanopelagicales bacterium | reverse complement strand
CGACCGGTGCCGGCAGCGACGCACTCGCCGACGCCGATGAGGCGGCGGAGGTCGCCCAGCGCGTCGGCTTCCCGATCCTGTTGAAGGCTGCCGCCGGTGGTGGAGGCCGCGGCATGGTCCTTGTCGAGGAGCCCGAGACGCTACGCGAGCGGTTCGCCGCCGCGAGCCACGAAGCCCTCCAGGCATTCGGCGACGGACGCATGTACGTAGAGCGATTCGTCTCCAGGGCGCGGCACGTCGAAGTCCAGGTGCTAGCCGACACGCACGGCAACGTGATCCATCTCGGCGAGCGGGACTGCACCGCGCAGCGCCGCTACCAGAAGGTGGTCGAAGAAGCGCCGGCCTCCGCCGTGGCACCCGCGGTGCGCGCAGCCCTGCATGAGGCGGCGCTCGGCATTGCGCGGGCACTGGACTACGTCGGTGCCGGCACCATGGAATTCATCGTCGACGCGGTCACCGGCGATTTCGCATTCCTCGAGGTCAACACCCGCGTGCAGGTGGAGCACCCGGTGACGGAGGAACTGACCGGCGTCGACATCGTTCGCGAGCAGCTGCGCATCGCGGGCGGTCAACCCCTCAGCATCAAGCAGGAAGACGTCAACCTCGTCGGACATGCGATCGAGTGCCGGTTGAACGCCGAGGACCCGGCGCGCAACTTCCTTCCGTCGCCAGGTCGGGTGACCCGGTGGATTGCTCCCATCGGCGGCGGCGTACGGGTCGATAGCCACGTCTTCGGCGGCTACCTGATCCCGCCCTACTACGACTCGATGATCGCCAAGATCATCACGCACGGCGCCGATCGCACCGAGGCGCTCGCGCGCATGGACAGAGCGCTGCGCCACCTTGTGGCCGATGGCGTCCAGACCAACCGGGACTTCCTACTCGACCTGATCGCCGACCCCGACTTTGTCGCATCCGACCACCACACGCGCTGGGTCGAGCAGAGTTTCCTGCCCGCCTGGCAAGTGACCGCACCGTCCGCTGAGGAGACCCCGTGACCGAGATCAAGTTCATCGACCAGTCCATGCGGGACGGGCAGCAGAGCCTGTGGGGGATGCGCATGCGCGCCGGCCACAGCCTGCCCGTGGCGGAGAAGATCGACCGGATGGGCTACCACGTCGTCGACTTCACCGGATCCTCACTCTTCGAGGTCCTCGTGCGCTACTGCCGCGAGAACCCATGGGAGACCGTCGATCTAGTGCGCGGAGCGATGCCGACGGCGCGCATGCGAGCCGGAGCTCGAGCGAATGCCATCGTCGGCATGGGGCTGACCCCTCGGTCCATTCTCGAGTTGTGGGTGCGCACCCTCGCCAAGCACGGCATCGGCTCCTTCTGGATCTTCGACTGCCTGTTCAACCTCGAGGAGATGAAGTGGATGTCGGGCATCGCCCGCGACGCGGGGATGCATGCCGCACCCCAGGTCATGTTCGCCGAGTCCCCGGTGCACACGGATGAGTTCTACGCCAACATCGTCCGGGAGATGTCCACGTGGGGCACAGAGAGCATCATTCTCGGCGACGAGGCCGGGGTGCTCACTGCGGAGCGAGCCGCGACATGGGTCCCGAAGATGGTCGCCGCAGCGAATGGCGTACCGCTCGAGGCACACTTCCACAACACCACCGGCATCTCGACCCTCAACTACATCACCGCGGTGAAGGCGGGTGTCCACATCCTGCATACCGCGATGGGTCCCATGGCAAACGGGCCGTCGATGCCGTCGGTCACCATCACCGCCGACAACATGCGGCGACTCGGCTATGACGTCACCATCGACGAGACCGATGTCCCCGAGGTCTCAGATCACTTCCGACGCATTGCCGAGGCGGAGGGGTACACCATCGGGATCCCCCGCGAGTACAACCTCGCGCACTCGCATTCCCAGCTGCCCGGGGGCATGACCGGCACCCTGATCGCCCAACTGAAGCAGTACGGCATGGAGGACCGCTACGACGAGTTGATGGAGGAGATCGGCGTCGTGCGGGCCGAGATGGGCTACCCCATCATGGCGACGCCGTACTCGCAGTTGGTGGGCATCCAAGCGCTCCTCAACCTGGTCAATGAGGAGCGCTACACGATCTTCCCCGACGAGAACCTGATGTACCTCGCCGGACACATGGGGCCGATCCCCGGTCCCGTCGATCAGGAGGTCCTCGACCGCGCATTCGGCAGCAAGCGGGGCAAGGAGTTCCAGCAGTGGACACCGCCGCAGCCCTCACTGCAGGAAGTTCGCCACCAGTTCGGCGAGACGATCTCGGACGAGGAGCTGCTGCTGCGCTTCCTCATCCCGGGCCCGGACGTCGACGCGATGTACGCCGCCGGTCCCGCCAAGACCGACCTGTCGTACCCGGACTCGCCCGAGACGATGCTGGTCCGGGAACTCATGACGGATGCCGCGGCGAAGTACATCAACTTCACCCGAGGCGACCTAGACGTCACGCTCAAGCGGGCATGACGACAGGTAGCCCGGGCACCGAGGTTCTCTACGGCACACGAATTTTGCACGGCACACGAAAGATGTGAGGAGTAGGACATGGAGATCGGGGCACTGATCCGCAATGCGGCGCAGCGCTACGGCGATGCACCTGCGCTCGAGTGCGAGGGGCGCACTGTCTCCTTCAAGGAGTTCGACCAGGCCACCGATAGGATCGGCAACGCCCTCCTCGCTCGTGGGATCAACCCCGGCGACCGCGTTGGGGTGATGCTGCCGAACGGCATCGAATGCCTTGCCGTGTACTACGCGCTCGCCAAGGCCGGCCTAGTGCGCGTGCCACTCAACGACAAGGACACCGTCGAGCAGAACGAATACAAGATCGACGACTCCCAGACGCGCGCAATCATTCATAACGGCAATGCGCCGACCAACGGTGCGACGGTTGAGATCGTCGAAGGCTACGAGTGGATCGAGAAGACGGCGTGGCACGGCGATGATTCGGTCTGCTACGTGCCGCGCGATCCCGAGGCGCCGTACCGGCTCGGCTACACGGGCGGCACAACTGGGATGCCGAAGGCGGTCACTCTCACCATGCGCGGTGAGCATGCCGAGGTCGCCAACTTCCTGATGGATCTCATGCCCGACATCCAGGCCGGCGAGACGATGCTGCATGCCGCGCCGATCATCCACGCCAGCGGTGCGTTCTTCCTACCCGCGCTTGCCCGCGGGGCGCGCAACCGAATCATCACCAAGTTCGACCCGGGGATGTGGCTCGAGGAGCTTGAGCGCAGCCGTGCCGCCTACAGTTTTCTCGTCCCCACCATGATCGCCCTCGTCCTGGACACACCCGGTGTCGAGGATGTCGATGCGTCTGCGCTCCGACGGCTGTGCTGGGGTGCCTCCCCGATCCCGCCGACGATCGCCGAACGTGCCCAGCAGGTGTTCGGCACGGTGCTGGCACAGACGTACGGGCAGAGCGAGGCGCCGATGGCGATCACCGTTCTGCAGCCCGAGGAGCATGTGCGCGTGGGCTCGGCGGGTCGGCCGTACACGCTGATGGAAGTGGCGATCATGGACGATGATGACCGCTTCCTGCCCGCCGGGGAGCCCGGTGAGGTGGTGACCCGCGGGCAGCTGCTGATGAAGGGCTACTGGAACCGGCCGGATCTGACCGCAAAGACGATCCGCAACGGATGGTTGCACACCGGTGACATCGGCTACCTCGACAGCGACGGATTCCTCTTCCTCGTCGATCGCAAGAACGACATGATCATCAGCGGCGGCTCCAACGTCTACCCTCGCGAAGTCGAGGACATCCTCAACGCGCACCCCGCGGTTCGCGAGGCCGCGGTGGTCGGCATACCGGATGACACGTGGGGCGAGTTGATCCACGCGGTCGTCGCTGTCCGCTCTGATGTGACCGAGGAGCAACTGCTCGACTTCGTCAAGGAGCGAGCACCGCGCTACAAGCGTCCGCGCTCGGTCGCCATCTGGCCTGAACTCCCCAAGAGCCCCGCGGGGAAGATTCTCCGCCGCACCGTCAAGGAACGCGAGATCGAGCGGTTCCGGGAGGGCCGGGGATGACCGGGCTGCTCGGACGTCCCGCGTACGTCATCGACGTCGTCCGTACGCCGTTCGGTAAGGGCCGCCCGACTGGTGCACTGGCTGCCGCGCATCCGGTGGACCTCCTAGCCACGACACTCAATGCCGCCCTCGAGCGCGTCGGTATCGAACCCGATGTCGTCGAGGACGTGATCACCGGCTGCGTGCAGCAGGTGGGCGAACAGTCCGGCAACATCGCGCGGCACGCCCTCCTCGCAGCAGGCTGGCCCGTCCAGGTGCCCGGGGTCACCCTGGATCGCAAGTGCGGGTCTTTCCAGCAGGCGTTGCACTTCGCCGCCCAGGCCGTCGGCACAGGGTGCATGGACGTGGTCGCAGTCGGCGGTGTCGAGATGATGAGCCGGATTCCGATGAAGCTCAACCGGCTTGAGCGTGATGAACTCGGGCCGATGTTTCGTGCGGCGCGCCCCGAAGGGCTGGTCGGCCAGGGCATCTCCGCCGAGTTGATCGCGGCGCGCTGGGGAATCGATCGCGAGCGACTCGATGCATTCTCGGCGCGATCCCACGAGCGAGCCGCGGCCGCGCGGGATTCCGGCCTGCTGGATCCGCAGATCGTTCCGGTCACGATCGATGGCACCCTCATCGCGGCCGATGAGGGTATCCGCGATACGACGACGCCCGACGGACTTGCGGCCCTCAAGCCGTCGTTCGAGCGGGCGGACATGGCTGCGCGGTTCCCTGAGATCACCTGGACGGTGACGGCCGGCAACTCAAGCCAGATCACCGACGGTGCGGCAACGGCCATCGTCGCATCGGAGGCAGCGATCGAGCGGTTCGGTTTGCGGCCGCGGGCCCGGATCGTGGGCATGAGTGCCGTCGGGGATGACCCCATCCTGATGCTGACCGGGGTCATCCCGGCTACCCGGAAGGTGCTCGCCCAGAGCGGTCTCACCCTCGACGACATGGATACCTGCGAGGTCAACGAGGCATTCGCCTCGGTCGTGTTGTCGTGGGTCGACGAGCTGGGCGCCGATCCGGACCGCGTCAACCCCTGGGGAGGCGCGATCGCCTTCGGGCACCCGGTCGGGGCCTCCGGCGGACGCCTGCTAGCCAACCTGTTGGGACGGCTCGATGAGATCGAAGGCACCTACGGACTGTGGACGATGTGCGAAAGTGGCGGCATGGCGAACGGCACGATCCTGCAGCGGGTCTAACGGACGGACACCCGGCAGCGCAACCTCGGAGGGACGCTCACATGGCAGTGGCACTGGTGACGGGGGGTGGGGCAGGTATCGGTGCAGCCTGCGCCCGGCGCCTAGCGCGCGACGGCGCCACGGTGGTCGTCGCCGACATCCATGTGGAGGCGGCTCGCGGTGTCGCCGCTGAGGTGGGCGGTCAGGCTGTCGTGGTAGATGTCGCAGATAGCGCGGCAGTGAACGCAATGGTCGACGCCATCGTGCGCGATCACGGTCGGCTGGACATAGCGGTGAACAATGCCGGCATCGGCGGTGCGCAACTTGGCGTAGCAGACCTGACGGATGAGCAGTGGACGCAGACCCGCGGGGTGAATCTGGACGGCGTGTTCTACTGCATGCGCGCTGAACTCGGCGTCATGCGCGCGCAGGGATCCGGTGTCATCGTGAACATGGCCTCCATCCTGAGCGTCGTCGCCTGGCCGAACGCCGCTCCCTATACCGCTGCGAAGCACGGCGTGCTCGGGCTCACGCGCAGCGCCGCACTGGACTACGCCGGTGACGGGATCCGCGTCAACGCCGTGGGCCCTGGGTTCATCAGCACCGACCTGGTGCGCAACGGCCTTCCGCAGGAAGTCCTCGACCAGTTGGCGGCCCTGCACCCGATCGGCCGCATGGGTCGACCGGAGGAGGTCGCGGACCTCGTCGCATTCCTCGCCTCCGACGGCGCCACGAACATCACCGGTTCCTACTTCCCCGTCGACGGCGGCTACACCGCCCGCTGACACCGCCCACCCACTGGAGGTCGCCATGTCCGAACGTCCCATGCTCCCCGGCTTCTCCATGCCCCTGGGTGCATCGCTGTATCCGCCGCCGCCCTACGAGTTCCGTCGCGCGGAGCAGTCGTGGGTTCAGTTCGAGGCGGATACTGACGCGGTACGCAGCATGCTGCCGCCCGGGGTCGAACCCGATAGCGACCCAGCCGTGTGCGAGGCCTGGGTGTGCTGGTACCCATGGACGACCTTCGGGCCGTATCACGAGGCGTACATCATGGTGCGCGTCGTGGTGGACGGCGTGCGCTACTGGTACCAGCCGGTCATCTTCACCGACAACGAGGTACCGCTGGGTGCCGGGCGCGAGATCTGGGGCTTCGCGAAGAAGCTGGCTGTGATGCAGTGGGACTGGGGGGGTGCTGCGCGCGGTGGATTGCGCAATGAGCAACTCCTGTTCACGGTGGAGCGGCCCGCAGGTCAGCGCATCATGACCTTCACCATGGCGCCGGAGCGGCCCTTCGATGCGAGTACCCGCGAGACCTTGCCGGTGCTGTCCTTCCGCCATCTGCCGCCCAGTGAGGAGGGTCGACCGCCGGCCGCGTCCGAACTCGTGCGTCTCGATGTCGCCGGTCATCTCTACACCGCGGCGAACGGCGTCCCGGAGTTCTGGACCGGTCGCGGATCGGTCAGTTTCGATGCCGTCAGCCAGATTGACCCGTGGCACCTCTTCACACCGACGAAGATCCTCGGTGCCTACTGGGCGACGGTCGACTTCAGCCTCCCGCTCGGCATCGTGGTGAAGGACTACTTGGCTTGACCTATTCGCAGGCCGACACCTACCCGCGGCCACCCTGGCCGTTCCGCGGCGCCGAGCAGATCTCCGTCATCTTCGACGCCGTAGCCGAGGGCCTGAACGCGCTGGTGCCCCCACCCCTCGAGATCGACGTCGATCACGAGGGACTGGTCCGGTGCGAGATCCGCGTGTGCTGGTACCCGTGGTCGGCGTACGGTCCCTTCCACGAGACCTACCTCCTGGTGCGGGCACGGCATCACGGTGAACTCGTGTGGTTCCTGCCGGTCATCATGACCGACAACGAGGCTCCACTCGCGGGCGGTCGCGAGGTGTGGGGGTATGCGAAGAAGATCGCCCACATGTCCTGGCGCTTCGACCAGAACACCGCTGGTCAGGTGCTCTTCACGATGGAGCGGCCCGCGGGTCAGAGGCTGCTTACCGTGACCTTCGCGCCCCAGCGGCGGGCGAGTCCGGCGGAGCGGGTGGGCTACCACGTCATGAGTCACCGGCACATCACTTCGTCGAGTGGCACCATCAGCGAGCTGGTGCTGCTCGGCGGGAGCAAGGCGGTCCGCCGCAGTGCGTCAGGAGATCTCGACCTGTGGTTCGGCTCAGGGAGTGTCACCCTCGGCGGCGGTTCGTCCGCAGATCCCTGGCATCTCGCCCGACCAGTGCGCGTGCACGGGGCCTTCTGGCAGATCAGCGACTTCGCCCTTGAACCCGGTCGCGTAGTGGACGACCTGTCCGCGAACGCCCCTAGTCTGTGAGGTTCGTCCGAACCTGCACGAGTTCGGCCTCGGTGACACCCGCCGAAATGAGGTACTCGTCAACACCGCCGTAGATCCTCTGCACTTCGGCAAAGAATCGGGGAATCGACTCCTGCTTGGTCAACTTGGCCTCGGCCGGCAGGTTCATCACCGTGTCACCGTAGGACTCCATCTGGCGAAGGCGCTCAAAGACGGCAGGGACCTTGTCGGAGCCCGCGGCATACTCCACTGCGATCTCATCGATGGACACCCCGGCCACATGCAAGACCATGGCCACGGCCACGCCGGTGCGATCCTTGCCTGCCGCGCAGTGGATCACGACGGGCACTCGCTCCGGACGGGCTAGGACTCGGAAGACACCTGCCACCGACTCCGGCGTGCTCTCGAGGTAGCCGAGGTAGTGCGGGACGATCGGATCGTGCTCCTGCAGGATCGGGGTGGCGGTGCCCTCCACGCGAGTGCCGGTCACGGTGAACGGCAAGTGCACGTGTTCGACCTCGGTCGCCGCAAGCGGACCACGACCTTCGATCTTCAACTCGTAGTCGAGCCGCAGGTCGATGACAGTCCGAAGGCCGATGCCACCCACGAGGTAGTCGATGTCACGCGGAGTGAGGAACTGCAAGGTGTCACTGCGCAGCAGCCGGCCCGGCTTGACCGGGCCGACGCTGGCATCCCTGAAGTTGAGTGCCCCCTCGATCACCATCAGCCGGGGAACGAGCGCGCCGTGCAACCGCCGTCAACGAGGAGGAGCGACCCATTGCAGTACGACGCATCATCCGAGGCGAAGAAGGCGTTAGCGGCCGCGATCTCCGACGGGGCCGCCGGGCGCCCCATCGGGGTCAGCGACATGGCGACGGTTGGATCCTGGAACACCGGGGTCACCGAGGCGACCATCGGTGTATCCACGAAGCCCGGCGCCACCACATTGCTGCGTACGCCATCGCGGCCGTAGGTGATCGCCATGGAGCGCGACATGTTGACGATCGCGCCCTTGGCAGCCGTGTACGTATGCCCGTCGTACAGGCCGGTGATACCGGCCATGCTCGCCACGTGCACGATCGACCCGGACTTCGCCTCAAGCATGTGCTGCAGAGCGAACCGGCTGCAGTTGAAGTAGGAGTCGAGGTTGATGGCGAGTACCTTGCGCCACCAGTCAGCCGTGGTGTCGTGCAGCTTGGCCATCGAGCCGGGGTTCTCCTCGCCGTAGGTCCAGCCGACTCCGGCATTGTTGACGAGAACGTCGATACGACCGTACTTCGCGATAGCAGCATCGATGAGGCCCTTGCAGCCCTCCTCGGTGGACAGGTCCGCCGCGTGCACGAATCCCTGGCCGCCGAGGGCAAGCGCTGAGGC
>JBILVH010000057.1:0-8872 GCA_044370555.1 Candidatus Nanopelagicales bacterium | reverse complement strand
GCATGTTGCCGGTGCTCGATGGCGCCCTGACGACGTCGTTGACCCGGGCGCTGCTCGCGGGTCCGTCGGCATGGTTGGCCCCCGCGGTGACAACGGGGTTTCCCGACGGGACGTCGCTTGCAGTCGATGCGGTCACGGTCGAGTCGGGTGTCGCGCGCGTCGACCTCGACCAGTCGGTGCTGCGTGCCGATGACGCCACTAGGCGCGCCATCTCGGCACAGGTGGTGTGGACTCTGAAGCAGGTGCCCGGTGTGATCGCGATCGAACTGCGTGCCGGCGGTCAGCCGTTCCCGGTGAGCGGCATCGGCTCGCCGCAGTCGCGTGACGCATGGTCCTCGGTCGACCC
Organism: Candidatus Nanopelagicales bacterium; assembly: GCA_044370555.1. Classification (GTDB taxonomy): domain Bacteria; phylum Actinomycetota; class Actinomycetes; order S36-B12; family S36-B12; genus CAINMH01. Next base: position 8,526 of record JBILVH010000057.1, on the reverse strand, counting down.
TGACACGGTCCCGATTCCTCCTGGCGGTGTCGTGGTCATCGGTGGGCGACCCGCACTGCTCACCGCCGACGGCATCACCCAGGTCGACGGCTGGCCGACGCCCTCGTCTCCCGCGTTGACAGCCGTGGCTTTGTCCAGCAACAGCGCGCAGATCGCGGGGCTCGATCAGTCCGGCACCCTGTGGGTCGGAGACCGCAGCAGCGGCCTTCCGCTCATCCAGGTGCTTGACGTCCCCGGCCTGTCGCGCCCGACCTTCGACCGCAGCGGTGCGCTCTGGACTGTTGCCCCGGACGGCGGGGTGCGCATCGTCACCGCAGACCGCACCGTCGTCGAGGTCCCTGTCGAAGGCCTCGGTGTCGGCACCCTTGTGCAGTCGGTCGTGCCCGCACCTGATGGCACGCGGGCTGCCGTCATCGCGCAACGCGGCGCCCGTCGCGTGGTGTTGCTCGCGCGCATCGTGACGCGCGAAGGGGTGCCGTCCGTCACCGGCCTGCGTCGCATCGAGCCGTCCCTGACGCAGGTGATCGACGTCTCGTGGGATACCGCGACGCGAATCGCGGTCCTCGGGTCGAATGGCGCGAGTGCACCCGTCGCCACGCTCGTGGATGTCGACCGACCCACCGTCCGCTCTATCGGCGCGCCTCCCGACGCCGTCAGCATCGCGGCCGCACCCGGGCAGCCGGTCATCGTCGGTACGACGTCCGGCCGTGTCTGGCGCTTTGTCGCGGGGGAGTGGCAGCCGGGGCCCTTCGGTACGCGGCCTACGTACGCCAGCTGATCGGCGTAGGCATGTGGCAGGACCTGCTGGACCTCGTCGCCGGCTGGGAGTGCGTCGCCTGCGGTGCACCGGGACGCATGCTGTGTGACGCCTGCCGCGGTGACCTGCGGCTGGTCGGTGAGCGCCGTGACCCCGTGCCCGCCCCACCGGGTCTCCCGGCCGCATACTCCGCGGGTGTCTATGACGGGGTGCTGCGCGCGGCGATCCTCGCGCACAAGGAGCGCGGGGTGCGGGCCCTGACGCCCGTGCTCGGCGGTGCACTCGCGTATGCAGTGCGCACTGCTGTGATGAGTGCGACGCCGGTGCACCGCGCGATCACGCTGGTGCCAGTCCCCACGAGTCGACGTGCCCGTGCTGAGCGCGGCCAGGACACGGTCGCGGCGCTGGCGCGCCGATGTGCGGCGACCTTGCGCTCTGCCGGGTGGGACGCGCGGGTGTTCCCCGCGCTGACGCCGGTGCGCTCGCGCAGCGACCAGGCCGCCCTCGGCCGCATCGAGCGGGTGCGCAACCTAGCCGGCGCATTCCGTGCCCGGCCGGTTCCGGGTGTGCGCATCGTCGTGGTCGACGACGTGATCACGACGGGCGCAACGCTGGCTGACGCATGCCGTGCACTCGCGGCTGTGGGGACGCCAGTTCTGGCGACTGCCACCGTGGCGGCGACACCACGGCTGCAGGCCGTAGCCTGACCCCGGAGGTTGCCATGCCACAAGGTGCCCAGGTCGCCTCGGCGGTTCGACTCCTCGTCGTACATGCCGAACCGCTGGTCCGTGCCGGCATGCGTGCGGCGACGGAGTCGGCGGGGTATGTCGTCGTGGGCGAGGTCGACTCCGCGGCCGACCTGTGGCGACTCGTGACTTCCGCCGGACCAACGGTGGTCGTGATCGACGCTGACGTCGACGGACCCGGGAGCGGTATCGCTGCGTGTGCAGACCTCGCTGCGCTCACGGGCGCGCCTCCGGTGCTCATGGTGCTCAACCGCGGTGCGGAGTCCGACCTCGGCGCGGTGGCGCGCTCGGGGGCGGCCGGCATCGTCTCGGCTCGAGTGGAACCAGCGGCTTTCGCCGATGCGGTGGCCGAGGTCGCTCGCGGGGGCAGCCCCGTCTCACCGGACCTGTCCGGCCTGCTCCTCGGAGCGGCCCGTCGTGATGGCGGCTCGCGCGGTCCCTCCCTGAGCGCCCGGGAGATCGAGATCCTGCGCCTAGCAGCTGACGGTCGGTCGAACCGCGAGATCGCTGAGGCGCTGTTTCTGAGCGAGAACACGGTCAAGAACCACCTCGCCCGGGTGAACGAGAAGCTCGGCGTACGTACCCGCACCGCCGCGGTCACCCGCGCGGTCCGCGACGGGTTGCTCGCCCTCGCCTAGGCCCCTGGTCGACCCGGCCAGCCGAGGCCCCTCGGAGTGCTCCGCGGGGAGGGCTCGACCCGCGGGTGCGTCTACGATGGCGAGGTGAAGATCCTCGACAAGGTGCTCCGTGCGGGCGAAGGCAAGGTCCTGCGTCGCCTGGAGGCGATCACGCGCCAGGTCAATGCACTCGAACCGGACTTCCTCGAGCTGTCCGACGCCGACCTGCGCGCGCTCACTGACGACTACCGCGCCCGCTATGCGGATGGTGAGTCCCTGGACTCGCTGATGCCGGAGGCCTTCGCGACGGTGCGTGAAGCCGCGCGCCGCACCCTGGGGCAGCGCCACTACGACGTTCAGATCATGGGTGGGGCCGCGCTCCACCTCGGCAACATCGCGGAGATGCGCACCGGCGAGGGCAAGACCCTCGTGGCAACCCTTCCGTCGTACCTCAACGCGATCGCCGGCGAAGGCGTCCACGTGGTCACGGTCAACGACTACCTCGCTGAGCGTGACTCGGAGTGGATGGGCCGCATCCACCGGTTCCTCGGCCTGCGCGTCGGCGTGATCCTCGCCCCCATGCAGCCCGCCGAGCGGCGCGAGCAGTACGGCGCGGATATCACCTACGGCACGAACAACGAGTTCGGCTTCGACTACCTACGCGACAACATGGCGTGGTCTCGCGACGAGATGGTGCAGCGCGGGCACTTCTACGCGGTCGTCGACGAGGTTGACTCGATCCTCATCGACGAGGCGCGGACGCCGCTGATCATCAGCGGGCCCGCCGACCAAGCGACCACGTGGTACTCCGAGTTCGCTCGCATCGCGCGACTGCTCAAGCGCGACGAGGACTACGAAGTCGACGAGAAGAAGCGGACGATCGGCGTCCTTGAGAGTGCGATCGACAAGGTGGAAGACCAACTCGGCATCGACAACCTCTACGACACGGTGAACACCCCCCTCGTCGGCTTCCTGAACAACGCGATCAAGGCGAAGGAACTGTTCAAGAAGGACAAGGACTACGTCATCCTCGAGGGTGAGATCCTGATCGTCGACGAGCACACCGGCCGCCTCCTCTCCGGTCGCCGCTACAACGAGGGCCTGCACCAGGCGATCGAGGCCAAGGAAGGCGTCGAGATCAAGGCGGAGAACCAGACGCTCGCGACGATCACCCTGCAGAACTACTTCCGCCTCTACTCCAAGTTGAGCGGCATGACTGGTACGGCGATGACCGAGGCCAACGAGTTCAGCCAGATCTACAAGCTCGGCGTGGTCCCGATCCCGACCAACAAGCCGATGGTCCGCGAGGACCTGCCCGACCTCGTGTACCGCACGGCCGATGCGAAGTACGAAGCCGTCGTCGATGACATCGCCGAGCGGTATGAAGCCGGTCAGCCGATCCTCGTTGGCACGACCAGCGTCGAGAAGAGCGAGCACCTGTCGCAGTTGCTGCGCAAGCGGGGCATCCGCCATGAGGTCCTCAATGCGAAGAACCACGAGCGCGAAGCGTCGATCGTCGCGCAGGCGGGCAAGCGCGGTGCCGTCACAGTCGCAACGAACATGGCCGGCCGTGGCACCGACATCATGCTCGGTGGTAACCCGGAGTTCATCGCGGCCGAGGCGCTCACCCGGCGCGGCCTGTCACCGGTTGAGACACCGGAGGACTACGAGGCCGCGTGGCCTGATGCGGTCAAGGCCGCCCATGCCGAGGTGGACACCGCGCACGACGAGGTGATCGAGCTCGGCGGGCTCTACGTCCTCGGGACGGAACGCCACGAATCCCGCCGTATCGACAACCAGTTGCGCGGCCGATCGGGCCGCCAGGGTGACCCGGGCGCCTCGCGGTTCTATCTGTCGCTCGAAGACGACCTCATGCGCCTGTTCAAAGGCGATCTCGTCGACGCGTTCCTACGTCGGTTCAACGTGCCCGACGACGTGCCGATCGAAGCGAAGATGGTCACCAACGCCATCAAGAGTGCGCAGGGGCAGGTTGAGGCGCAGAACTTCGAGATTCGCAAGGACGTCCTGAAGTACGACGACGTCTTGAACCGCCAACGCCTTGTGATCTACGACGAGCGCAAGCGTGTCCTCGACGGGGAGGACATCCACGAGCAGATCTCCACCTTCCTGACCGACACGGTGGCCGCCTACGTCCGTTCGGCCACGGAGGGATACCCCGAGGACTGGGATCTCGACCAACTGTGGGTGGCGCTGAAGCAGCTCTACCCGGTCGGTGTCACCGTCGAGGAGCTCGAGGAGGCTTCCGGCGCCGGCCGCGAAGGGATGACCCAGGAGTACCTCGTTCAAGAGCTCTCCGATGACGTCCTCGCCGCCTACGAGCGACGCGAGGCCGAACTCGGCGAAGAGGTGACGCGCGAACTCGAGCGGCGAGTCATCCTCTCCGTCCTCGACCGCAAGTGGCGCGAGCATCTGTACGAGATGGACTACCTGCGCGACGGCATCGGGCTGCGCGCCATGGCGCAGCGGGACCCGTTGATCGAGTATCAGCGCGAAGGCTACGAGCTGTTCAACGCGATGATGGAGGCGATCAAGGAGGAGACCGCGGGCTACCTCTTCAACGTCCAGGTCGAGGTCGCACCCGCGGCCGGGGTGACCGCCCAGTCAGCAGCGGCGACCGCCATGACGACCGATGCATCGGCCCTTGCCGCCGCCGCCCGTCTCATCAGCGCGCAGCGGGGTGAGGTGGCGGGCAGCCCCACACCCGCAGCCGACTCGTCGGATGCTGAGCCTGCCGCCCCCTCGGCGCCCAAGATCATGGCGAAGGGTCTCGGCCCGCAGCGGCCCGCCGTCGTGGAGTATTCCGGCCCGACCGAGGACGGACACGTCGAGCATCACGCGGGCTCGATGGACGGCGACGACGTCGCCGTGGATCCGAACGCATCACGGGCTGAGCGCCGTCGCCAGCAGCGCGCCCAGCGCCGCAAGCGGTAGCCGGTCACGTCGGGGTCCTAGGCGGCGGGAAGGTGCGCGAAAGTCGCGTGCCTGATCGAGGTGAATTGCCGGTCCCGCCGAGTGGCCGCCACTGGTCTCACAGCAACTCGAAGGCTGTCACGACCCAGCGTTGACTATTGCTCTCCATCCGCAGCGCGATCGCCCGAGGTCGCACCATGCCGCTGACAACCGCGCTCGTCTCGACCACACCTGGTGCGACCGCGCAGACGCGCACACTGCCCACCTTGCGGCACGGTGCAGCGTTGAGCGCCTTGCCCGCTGGGTGCCTGCGCGCTGCGTTGTGGCGTGCGGTCACTTCGGCATACACGGTCGGGCTTGTCCATCGGGCCAGTTGCGTCGCTGGTCGTTCGCCCGCGACCACCTCGATCACGGCGCGTGCCATTCGTGCGGCCCACGCGGCCGGGTGAGGGAGCGGACCTGCCGGTTGCTTGCGTGCCCGGTTGGTGATCAGCGCCATCGTGTGCTCGTCGGACGGGCACGCGGGCAGTCCGTTGGGTAGCGCCCAGTCGAGGGGTAGGGCGGGCTGCGCTCGCCGATCCTCGATGGAGTGCACGGTTGCGAGCGGCTCGCGGGTCTCGGGTGCGGTCGGCACGATGCGCAGGGCGGATGCGGCCACGGGACTCCTTTCGGCAGAGACTGACCCAGGGTGAGATCCACGATCTGGGGTTGCTGTTTGTTGCTATTTGACGTTGTTTAGCATCGTTAGACCGACTGCGGGTGTCAAGGCGAGCGGGCGGACCTACGGTGTGCCTGTGGAAAACCACTCGGACAGGTCCGAGGAGGAGCGGTGGGCCCGCCTCGGTGAGGAGATCGAGGCCGCCGTGGCCGACGCCGACTCGGACGCCGGGTTCGCCGCCGAAATCGCCCGCGCCGAGCACGCCGCCGTCACCCTCGCGGCGCGTCTGCGCGCCTCGGGCGAGGTCACCTTGCACGTGCCCCCCGCACTCGTCGTGCGTGGGTGGGTGCGCCACGTCGGCCCCGATGTCGTAGTGATTGCCGAGTCCGATGCGACCGTGGCTGTCCCGCTCGCTGCGATCGCGTTGGTGGACGGCCTTGCACCGGCCCTCGCCTGGACACCGACCACGGCGGCGGAGAAGGTCGGCCTCGCTGCGGTCCTGCGCGGCTGGATCGACCGTCGCGTCGTGGTGCAGCTGCGCATTGGCGGGGCCATCGCGGGGGAGGTCGTGCGCGTCGGCGCCGATCACGTGGACGTCATGCCCGACGAGCCCTTCGCTGCTCTGCGCATCGCTCGCGCGATCCCGTTCGCTACCGTCGCGGCGGCGGTTGATCGTTCCGGGCAGCCGTTCTAGCGCGCAACCGTTCTAGCGCGCAGCTGTTCGAGTGCGGTGCCGTTCGAGCGCGAGCGTCAGGACTCGGTCTGCAGCGTGCGACGCTGCTCGTCGGCCTTGGCGTACATCCGAGCGACGAAATCGTCGAGGTCTGCTGGGTCGACGCGCCACTGACCACGACCGCCGATCTGCATCGCACGCAACTCACCTGAACGGACCAATTCGTACCCCTTGCCGGGCGAGATGTTGAGCTGCTCGACCACCTCGGCAAGGGTCAGGAACTTGCGCGTCACGCCGCCCATTGTGGCACCGGGGAGGTCGATCCGCGGTGCGGCTGTGGACGGCGTGGCCGATGCTGCGGCCCCGCACCTGCGTCCCCTGCCCACACATCCACCGTTCGGACGATCCGTGCTGCCCCTGTGGAAGTCGGGTTGCATCCGAGTCGCACGGCAGCGCAACGTGTCCCCACGCCTCGGCGTCCAGATGTTCACGATGCACCGCAGGGGGTTCACATGCGCGCGATCCTCGACCGACCCACTCCAGTCTCGGCCGTGCCCGAGTCGCCGCCGGCGCGACGCGGCCACCCGCCGCGCTGGCGCGATCCCCGGGTCCTCGCCGGTGTGCTGCTGATCACCGGCGCGACAGTGGCGGGTGCGCTGCTGTGGTCGGGCGGATCCGAAGGCACCGCCGTGTGGCGCGCGGTGCGCGACCTGCCCGCGGGGGCGCAGGTGGGGGCCGGCGATGTGGAGTCCATCGTCGTGATCGCGCCCGAGGGGACGTCGTACGTCATCGCAGAGAAGTTGCCCGAGGGGCGACTCACACGTCCCATCGCGGCCGGTGAACTCCTACCCGCCAACTCCACGTCGACGAGTGCACCGAGTGACGTCCGGCTCGTGACCGTGCCGGTCGAACCGATGCACGCACCCGTCGACCTTGGGGCCGGATCCGTGGTCGACGTGTGGGTCACGGCTGAGGGCGATATCGGTGGCGCTGGCACGTCTGAGTTGGTGCTCGAACGTGTGCGCGTCGACGCGGTGGCTGCCGACGCCGATGGAGTGAGCGGCACGATCGCGGTTGTCCTCGAAGTGTCGACGCGTGATGCACCGGCTCTCATCGCGGCGGTGCGCAGCGGAGCCCTCGATCTCGTCGCCGTCCCGGCGGTGCCGTGATGTCTGCCGTGCTGGTGGCGGCACCTGATGTCGGTAGTGAGCCGGAACTCATCGCGGCGATGACTGCGCCCGGTTCGCCGCTGCGCGTCGTCCGCCGGTGTGTCGATGCGGTGGACCTGCTCGGAGCGGCGACCGCTGGTGGAGCGACGGTGGCGCTGGTCGGCGCGGGACTCCCGCGCATCGGGCGCGACGTGCTCAGCCGTGTCAGTGCGTGTGGTGTGCGGATCATCGGGCTTGTGGCGCGCGGCGACCTTGCCGGTGAGCAGGCGCTGCGGTCGATCGATGTGGTCGACGTACTCGCGGTGGATGCGGTGAGCGACACCCCCTCCGCGGTACGCCGGATCGCCGAGCACATTGCGGCCGTGGAGGCGGCCGCGGAGGCAGCAGGCGAGAGGGAGTCGGCTGCGGAGGCGGCCGCCGATACGCGGGCACCGCACCCGGGTGCGGGTAGTCCTGGGACGGGGGGTCGCAACCCGCACCGCCGCGGCCGCGCTGACGTAGATGACTCCGAAGCGACCGGACCGCAGACGGGCGCCGTTATCGCGGTCTGGGGCCCACCGGGTGCCCCGGGCGTGACCAGCGTGGCAGTTGGTGTCGCAGATGAGCTGGCGCGGCTGCAGCGTTCGACGTTCCTCATCGATGCTGATCCCGTCGGCGGTGCGGTGGCCATCACGCTCGGCATGTTGCAGGAGTCCAGCGGCCTCGCGATCGCAGCCCGCCGTGCCGACCACGGAGGTCTCGACATCGACGGACTCGCGCGCACCGCGCGCCGCATCCGGCCGGGGCTGCGGGTGCTGACCGGTGTCGATGCGCCAGAACGCGGCACCCTGCTTCGGCCCGCGGCCGTCGCCACCGTGTGCCGTGTGGCACGCACCATGGCGCAGCTCACCGTGGTCGACGCGGGCACCGCACCGCTCGTCGACGACGGCGCGCGCGCGGCAGTGACGCGTGCGGTTCTCGGCGAAGCGGATGCCA
>JBILVH010000056.1:0-8932 GCA_044370555.1 Candidatus Nanopelagicales bacterium | reverse complement strand
CGGTCTGGTCCGCATCGCCGAACACGCCGGGGGCGACCTCGACGCCGCGCAACTCGGCCGTGACCGTCACCCGCGCGTTCGCCGGCCAGAATTCGCGAGGCCGGTAGGTGATCTGGGTGTCACTGGTCCATGACCACGAGCCCGTCACGGGGATATCGGTGTCGACGCTGAGTCGCTGTTCCACGGCCGCCCGGTCGCTGATCGGGGAGGAGAAGTCGATCGTGATGGGCATTCCGACGCCCATATCCGCGTGGTCCCACGGGCTGATGATCGCTTGGACGGCACCCTCCGCCACCGTCGTGGATACGGTGCGCTCAAGCGTCGACGGAACACCGAAGGAGTCGATCGCTGTCGCACGCACGGTGTACGTGGCTCCGAAGGGGAGCTCGGGCATGCTCGAGGTCCACACGGTCCCGGTCGCATCGGTCGCCCCGCCGATGGGATGTCCCGCGGCATCGACGACTTCGACCTCCACGAGGGTCCCAGCCTCCGCAGCGATCACGATCGGGGATTCGACATCGAGCTCGTCCGCGTCACCCACGAGTGAGACACGGGCATCGCTTGTATCCCGCGACACGGTCAGGATCGTGGCGTTCGGTTCATGGAACGCCAGGCCAAGGACGATGACCAACAGCGCAGGAGCACTGATGAAGGCCGCCAGCCGACCACGACGCACTCGCGTACGGCTCAGGACATCCTCCCGCAGGTCAGCGGGCGAAGCTGCCTCGGTAGTACTCGAACAGCCACCCGACGATCCCAAGGATAAGCACTGCGACGCCCAATACCACGAGCCACACCGCGAAGATGAAACCCCAGGCTGTCAGCATCGCGCCCAGGCCGACAGGCAGTGGCCACCAACTGTGCGGGCTGAAGAAGCCGTACTCCGGGTCAGCCTCGTCAACCTCCGCGTCGGGCCGGTCCTCGGGACGCGGGAAGACCCGCTTCGAGGTGTAAAGCGAGTAGAAGGCAACCAGGAACGCCAGTGCACCAGTCATGACGAGCGCAGTCGTCCCGATCTCATCGCCGCTCAGGAACCAGTACGCGCCGCCCACGGCGAGGAAGAAGACCGCGCCGGCGGCGAAGAGCCACCCCTCGATCTTCATCGATCGGCCCCGGCGATCGCGGCGGTAGGCGCGGCGTTCTCGGCGTACTCGGGATGGTGCAGGTCGAATGCCGGCCGCTCGGAGCGCACCCGAGGAAGGGTCGTGAAGTTATGCCGCGGCGGCGGACACGACGTGGCCCACTCCAGGGAGGCGCCATAGCCCCACGGGTCGTCGACCGTCACCTTCGGGGCATCGCGCCAGGTGATGAAGACGTTCCAGAGGAAGAAGATCATCGAGATCCCGAGGACGAACGACCCAACGCTCGACACGATGTTCAAGGTCGTGAAGTCGTCGCTCGCCAAGTAGTCACCGTACCGACGCGGCATGCCCTGCACGCCGAGCCAATGCTGGACGAGGAAGGTCACTTGGAACCCGATGAACAATAGCCAGAAGTGGATCTTGCCGAGTCGCTCGTCGAGCATCCGGCCCGTCATCTTCGGCCACCAGAAGTACAGGCCGGCGAAGAACATGAACACGACAGTGCCGAAGACCGTGTAATGGAAGTGGGCGACCACGAAGTAGCTGTCCGAGACATGGAAGTCCAGGGGCGGCGACGCCAAGATGACGCCGGTGAGCCCGCCGAAGAGGAACGTGACGAGGAAGCCCATGGTCCAGAGCATGGGCGTATCGAAACTTATGGACCCGCGCCACATCGTGCCTATCCAGTTGAAGAACTTCACCCCGGTCGGAACCGCGATGAGCATGGTCATGAAGGCGAAGAAGGGCAGGTAGACCGAACCGGTGACGTACATGTGGTGAGCCCAAACGGCAAACGACAGCGCACCGATCGCCATGGTGGCGAACACGAGGCCCTTGTAGCCGAAGATCGGCTTGCGGGAGAAGACCGGGATGATCTCGCTCGCGATGCCGAAGAACGGCAGGGCGAGGATGTAGACCTCTGGATGTCCGAAGAACCAGAACAGGTGCTGCCACAGGATCGCGCCACCGTTCTCGGCCTCGAAGATGACCGCCCCGAACTTCCGGTCGATGAAGAGCACGACGAGTGCGGCGGCGAGCACCGGGAAGGCAACGAGCACCAGCACGCTGGTGATCAGGATCGTCCAGGTGAAGATCGGCATCCGGAACATCGTCATGCCGGGGCAGCGCATCGCGAAGATCGTGGTGATGAAGTTGACAGCGCCGAGGATGGTGCCCAGACCGCCGATCGTCAGACCCAGCAGCCACAGGTCAGCCCCGACCTCCGGAGAGTTCACCGCGTTGCTCAGGGGGGCGTAGGCGAACCAGCCGAATGCCGCTGCGCCACCCGGGGTGAACACGCTGATGCATACGGTCAGGCCGCCGAACAGGAAGAGCCAGTACCCGAGCATGTTGAGGCGCGGGAAGGCGACGTCCGGGGCGCCGATCTGGAGAGGCATCACCACGTTGCCGAATCCGACGAACAACGGGGTCGCGAAGAGGAACAGCATGATGGTGCCGTGCATCGTGAACAACTGGTTGTACTGCTCCAGCGAGATCATCTGCAGGCCGGGCACCGCGAGCTCGGCCCGGATGACTAGGGCCATCAGCCCGGCGATCATGAAGAAGATGGTCGCGGTGATGATGTACAGGTAGCCGATGGTCTTGTGGTCGGTCGACGTCGCCCACTTCACGACTGTGCGCCCGAGGTGGATCCGCTTGGCCTGTTTGCGCGACATCGGCGGCGGGGTCGCTGTGGTCGGACGCTCATTCAGCAGAGTCACAGGACCCTCCTCTCGGAGTCGCGCTCACCATCGGTCTCGATGATGCCACTCGACAGCTTGCCGGTCTGCCCCTTGGCGCGGAGCTCCGCGACGTGGGCGTCGAACTCCGCCCGCTCCACCACCTTGACGCTGAAGAGCATGCGGGCGTGGTCGGTACCGCATAGTTCGGCGCATCGGCCCGGGAAGGTTCCGACCTTCGAGGGCGTCAACTCGAACTCGTTCATCTTGCCGGGGATGATGTCCATCTTGAACAGGAAGTCCGGCACCCAGAACGAGTGGATCACGTCGGGTGAGGTCAACTGGAAGCGGACCTTCTCGCCGACCGGCAGCACGAGCGTCGGCGGCACGCCAGGCGTCCCGACGTCGTACACGTCGTCGTTGATGTAGTTGAACGCCCACGACCACCGGAAACCCACCACGTTGACGGTCTGCTTCTGATCGTCCTCGACGGAGAGCAGCGCCGTCTGATCGCGCGCGGTGAAGAAGAACAGGCCCAGGACCATGATGAGCGGGACGACTGTGTAGAGGATCTCCAGCGGGAGGTTGTAGCGCGTCTGCTCGGGCATGCCCTGGTTGCGCTTGCGGCGGTAGGCGACCATCGCGAAGAGCATGAGACCCCAGGTCACGATCCCGACAGCCCACGCCGCGATCCAGGAGCCGTTCCAGAGGTTGACGACGATCTCGCCTTCCTCGGTGGCCGGTGCCGGAAGGTCGAAGAAGAAGGCCTCGTTGGCGGTGCATCCGCTCAGGGAGGCGGCCAGGGCGGCGAGTCCTAGTAAGGCGAGGGGGCGGAGTCGACGCCCGGAGGTGCGCTGCGGCACGTCGAGCGGTCCATCGAGCGGCTCAGCGGGACTGCGCACGGCCGGCCTTCTCCTTCACCTACGTCGGGAACCTGCGTGTGACCTTCGTGTACATCTCGCCAATACGTTGCGCGATCCCGTGGCCGGTCACGACCTGTCGGGTATTCCGACATTAGCGCACGCGCCCGAGCCCGCACCGCTGAGGCGGGGTAGTTTCCCCGCATGTCCGGTGAGGGATTGACCACACCAGATCCGGGCCCGACCGGGGCCCGGGTCTGCTGGGACGCCGCCCTCCGTCCGCCGCTCGATCCCCGTGTGCGCGAGGCCCTGATGGCCGCGTACGACGCCGGGTGGGCCGACCCGACGAGGCTGTACCGCGAGGGGCGGACCGCACGGATGCTCCTCGACGCGGCCCGCGAGTCCGTTGCGGCCACGCTCGGGCCGGGGGTGCGCGCCGACGAGGTCACCTTCACGGGCTCGGTGGCCCTCGCCCGGCAACTCGCCGTGCTGGGGGTGGCTGCGGCCGCGGCTAGTCCGATAGCGGCCACGGCGGTCGAGCACTCCGCGGTCCTCGCGGCGGCTGACCGGCGCGGGCTGGTCGTCGTACCCGTCGGTCCCGACGGCCGGGTTGCACCTCGTGAGGCGGCGACTGTCGCCACCGGGGCCGCCGCCTTGGCTATCCAAGCCGCGAACTCCGAACTCGGGGTCCTGCAGCCGCTCCAAGAGGTTCTCGACCTTGTGGAGGTCCCGGTCGTCGTCGACGCCGGCCCGGCGGTGGGGCTGGTCGACCTACCCCCCGGCTGGCAGGTCCTCGTCGCGGGTGCCGACTGCGCTGGCGGCCCGACGGGGGTGGGCATTCTGGCGGTCCGCGGAGGCAGGTGGCGCCCACCCCTCCCCACGGACGAGCCCGTGGGTCGCGTTGCGGGGACCCCGGACGTGCCGTCGATCGTGGCTGCAGCCCGCGCACTGGAACTGCGTCGGGATGACCGGGCCCTGCTCGCGGGGGTCCGCACTCATCGCGACCGGCTCGTCCGCGAGATCCCGCGCACAGTCGACGACGTACACGTCCTTGGCTCGGCGGAGCACTCGCTGCCCCACATGGCCTCTTTCACGATCCTGTACGCCGACGGTGAGCGCCTGATCGAAGCGCTCGACGCTGCCGGGTTCGCCGTGGCGAGCGGCTCGGCCTGCACTTCCGACACCCGCCGCCCGAGTCACGTTCTGGTCGCCATCGGCGCGGTGACCCACGGCAACCTCCGGATCGGCCTGCCGCTCACCACGACCGCCGACGACGTCGACCGTTTCCTCCTGCACCTGCCCGACGCCGTCGCCCGGGCCCGAAGGGGTGCGGAATGACCGATGACGTCCAGCCGCTCGTCATCGACGAGATCGGTGCCCTGTGCCCGCAACCGGTTATCGCACTCGCGGCGGCCCTGCGCAGCGCAGAGGTCGTGGCGCTTCTGGCGGACGACCCCGCGGCGGAGTACGACGTACCCGCCTGGTGCCGACTGAGCGGCGCGGAACTCATGTCAACATCCCCGACCGCTGACGGGGGCACGCGTTACGTCGTCCGGCGCGCGGACACCGCACCGACCTCCACGTGAACGACGCGACCAGGGCTCACCACGGCGTCGGGTCAAGGGCGAGGGCGCGTCGCAGCAGCACGAGGTAGTCCGCGCGCGGAATGGTGATCGCGCCCATCCGGCCGAGGTGTCCGGTGCGCCACTGCACGTCGAGCAGTCGACCTTGGGCGTGACCGGGTGCACCACCGAGCGATGTCACCAGATCGACGAGTGCGACCTTGGACGCATCCCGCGCGCTATGGAACATCGACTCCCCCGCGAAGAAGCCGCCGATCTGGACCCCGTACAGCCCGCCCACCAGGTCTCCGGCCCGGTCCCATACCTCGACGGAGTGCGCCCAGCCGAGTTCGTGCAGCGCGGTGTACGCGCGGATGAAGTCCGGACTGATCCACCGGTCCGGTGCTGCGGGCCTCGAGCACGCCCGCATCACGTCGACGAATGCGACATCGTGCGTGACCCGCATCCGGCGCGCCGACTGGCGTAGTGATGACGTGATGCGCAGTGCGTTGAGCGGCAGGACCGCGCGGGGTTCCGGGGACCACCATCCGAGGGCGGATCCGTCGTCAAGGTGCACATCCATCGGGAACAGACCGGATCGGTACCCCGCGAGCAATGTGCCCGGTGCGAGGTCGGCACCGATACCTGCCAGATCATCGTCGGCCTGCAGCGGATCGGGGAGCCGCCACTCGCAGGGCGGCGGTTCGACCGGCGGCCAGGGGCAAGGCATCGCGGATCCGGGTCGGTCAGGAACCGCCGCGCAGTCCCGCGGGCAGAGCGGCCGCGGATGCCTCGCCGTACGCATCCGCGAACCGGCGGCGGAACCCGTCGGCGGTGAAGGAGTACTCCTGCGTGCCCTGCGTCTCGATGACGTAGGTCGCGAGCATCGATCCGATTTCCGCGCACAGTTGGTCGCTGAGGCCCCAGGTGAGTCCGGCGATGAACCCGGCTCGGAACGCATCACCCACACCCGTGGGGTCCACCTTTGCCCGCTCCGGCGCGCACAGGACGCTCACCGTCGGCTCGCCGCGGCGCTCCACACGGGCACCCTTGCTGCCCATCGTGGTGATGCGGCATTCGACGCGGCCGAGGATGTCGTCGGAACTCCACCCCGTCTTGTGCTCGGTCAGCGCCGCTTCGTACTCGTTGGTGAAGAGGTAAGCCGCCCCATCGATCAGGCGCCGGATGTCGTCGCCCTCCATCCGTGCGAGTTGCTGCGACGGGTCGGAGGCGAACCGATATCCGCGCTCGCGGCACTCCTGGGTATGCCGCACCATCGCCACCGGGTCATTGGGTCCGACGACGACCAGGTCCACCCCGCCAAGGCGCTCCACGGCCGGAAGCAGTTCGACATTGCGCGCCTCCGCCATGGCGCCGGCATAGAACGTCGCGATCTGGTTGTGGTCGGCATCGGTCGTGCACACGAAGCGCGCGGTGTGGTGCTCTGCGGAGACATGCACCGACGCCGTGTCGACCCCGTGCCGCTCAAGCCACGACCGGTAGTCCGCGAAGTCCTCCCCCACAGCGCCCACCAGCGCACTGGTCACGCCGAGTTGACCCAGGCCGAACGCGATATTCGCGCCCACTCCCCCGCGGTGTACGTCAAGGCGGTCCACCAGGAAGGACAGCGAGATGCTGTCGAGCTTCTCCGGCACGATCGACTCGACGAACCGGCCGGGAAAGGCCATGAGGTGGTCGGTCGCGATGGACCCGGTGACGACGATGCGCATCCGGCGAGCCTAGCGGTGCGCGCGGTACACCTGCGCGGGCTCGTACTCACCAGTGCGCAGCCGGGCCTGCGTCCCAGGATGGACATCACCCCGAGGATCGAGGTGTGGCTGGGCGGATCAATCAGCGGCCGGCCGGATCAAGGTATGGCCGGACGAAGGTCAGTGGAACGAGTCGCCGCAGGCGCAGGAGCCGGTCGCATTCGGGTTGTCGATCGTGAAACCCTGCTTCTCGATCGTGTCGACGAAGTCGATCGTCGCCCCGCCGAGATACGGCGCACTCATCCGGTCGGTGACGACCGTGACCCCGGAGAAGTCCTTGGCAATGTCGCCGTCGAGGGACCTGTCGTCGAAGAACAGCTGGTAGCGCAGCCCGGAGCACCCACCCGGCTGGACGGCGATGCGCAGCGACAGATCGTCGCGGCCTTCGGCTGCGAGCAGCGTGGCGACCTTGCTCGCTGCCGCCTCCGTCAGGAGGATGCCGTCGGTCACGCCAGCACCCTGAGTCGTCGTGTCCTGTGCAGTCATGTCACACCACCTGTCCCGGGCAGTTTCACCCGCTTCGCATGCGGGAGTGAGATCACTCCCGCGGGTCACTCGCTGTCGTCCATTACTCCGGGGATCGCCCCCCACGATCCTTGCGTTCTAGCGCCCTTCCATCATCACACACCACCCGGCATTCCGCCGACGGGCCGCGACCAGGATCTGGCCGCCCGCGTCGCAGTCGCACGCAAGTGTGCCGATGGCGACGCAACGGCTGCCTCCGCCGAGCCGGCCTCGTCGATCAGGGTGTAGACCGCGCTGATCCCGCACCCGGCCCACTCTCGCCGGCCGATGTCGCACCGGCCGACCAATGCGACAACGGGCCGGGCCTGCTGCAGCGCCGCTGCGGCCACGCCGCTGACGACCTTCCCCTGCAGCGACTGCCAGTCCAGCGCACCCTCCCCCGTGATCACCAGGTCGGCAGCCGCGATCCGCGCGGGCGCACCGGCCGCACCCAGCACGGTCGCCACGCCCGGCAGCCGGCTGCCGCCGAGTGCCAGGGCGGCGTACCCGATCCCTCCGCCCGCACCGCTGCCGAGCATCGCGGCCGGGTCCACGGGGAGCGGTCGGTCGGGGGTGCGTACGTTGCCGATCGCCGCTGCCCACGCGGTCATCAACTCCTCGATCACCTCCACCCGGGTCGGATCCGCACCCTTCTGCGGCGCGAATCCGCGGGCTGCTCCCCGCGGCCCGAGCAGCGGGCTGTCCACGTCCGTGGCAACGACCAGGTCGACGCCGACGAGTGCGGCGCGAGCAGCGGTGAGATCTACGACGTCAACCTCTCGGAGGCCGTCGGCGCCGCGGTCCAGGTCGATGGAACGACCCTCGGCTGTCACCGCCCGGGCGCCGAGCCGACCCAGCATCCCCGCGCCACCGTCGCAGGTACCGGTCCCTCCGACACCGATCACGATTCGCCGGCAACCGAAGTCGATGGCTGCGCGTACGAGCTCCCCGAGGCCAGCGCTCGTCGCAACTCCCGGGTCGCGCTGACCGGCCGGGATCAGCTGCAGTCCGCACGCCTGCGCGGACTCGATGTAGGCCGTGCCGCCGGTGACCGTGAACTCCGCATCGACCGGGCTACCGAGCGGTCCGGTGACGCGCAGGTGCACCGACTCGCCGCCGAGCGCGGTGCCGATCGCCCCCGCGAACCCCGGTCCGCCGTCCGACATAGGCAGCAGGTCGAGTTCGTCGTCGGGGCTCACCGCGGACCATCCCTCGGCAACGGCGCACGCCGCCTCGACGGCGGTCAACGTCCCGGTGAAACTGTCCGGCGCGATCAGGATGCGCATGGGGGCAGTATGCGCCCGTTGCGTGGACCGGGCCCGCGGGTCCCGTGGGAGGATGGACGTATGGCCGACACGTTCGCCGAACCGCAGCCCACACCGCTCGCCCTGCTACTGCTCGGCCGCGGTGCCGACCCCGAGAGCGAGCGCGGAGTCGAGTGCCCTGGCGCCCTGCCGGCTGCGTCTGATGCGGACC
>JBILVH010000055.1:0-8940 GCA_044370555.1 Candidatus Nanopelagicales bacterium | reverse complement strand
CCGGAGTCGTACCAGCAGTCGATGACCTCCGGTACGCGCCGGGCGTCCGCACCGCAGGTCCGGCACGCCACGACGACATCGTCGACGTACGGCCGGTGCGGATCGAGTGCGGTCAGGTCGCGACCGGCGAGTTCGCCGAGTTCACGCAGTGACCCGACGACCGTCAGATGGTCGTCAGCGCAGCGCCAGATGGGCAGCGGCGTACCCCAGTACCGGTTGCGCGAGATCGCCCAGTCGATGTTGTTGCGCAGCCAGTCGCCGTAGCGGCCCCACTGGATGGTCTGCGGCTGCCACGAGGTCGACTCGTTCTGGCGCAGCAAGTCGTCCTTGATCGCGGTAGTGCGGATGTACCACGACGGCTGGGCGTAGTACATGAGTGGCGTGTGACACCGCCAGCAGTGCGGGTACGAGTGCTCGAACGCGACGTGCTTGTGCAGGAGCCCGCGCTCGTCGAGTGACCGGACGAGCGGCGCATCGGCCTTCTTGAAGAACAACCCACCGACGAGCGGGAGGTCCGCGGCGAAGTGTCCGTCGGGCTCGATCGGGTTGACCACCGGCAGGCCGTACGCGCGGCACGCGGCCAGGTCGTCCGCCCCGAAGGCGGGCGCCTGGTGCACCAGGCCCGACCCGTCCGAGGTCGTGACGTAGTCACCGAGGATCACGAAGTGCGAATCCGGGATCTCCACCACGTCGAACGGGCGGCGGTACGGCGTGCGCTCGAGGCCGCGGCCGTCGATTGCGGCGAGGACCTCGTGCTCGCCGAGTACCTCGTCGGCCAGATCGGCGGCGACGACGAGCGTCTCGCCCCCGGCGGTGCGCGCCACGACGTATTCGGCGTCGGGCTTGACGGCGACGGCGGTGTTCGACACCAAGGTCCACGGCGTGGTGGTCCACACCACCAGGGCCACTCCGGGGAACCGCTCGGCCAGCGCGCCCCCGGTGACGGGGAACCGCACGAAGACGGAGGGGTCGACGATCGTCTCGTAGCCCTGCGCCAACTCGTGGTCAGACAGGCCGGTGCCGCACCGTGGGCAGTACGGCGAGACGCGGTGGTCGGACACCAGGAGGCCGCGTTCGTGGATGCGCTGGAGTGACCACCAGACGCTCTCGATGTAGGACGCATCCATCGTCCAGTAGGCGTCGTCCATGTCGACCCAGTAGCCCATGCGCTCGGTCATGGCGCAGAACTCGTCGACATGGCGCAGCACGGATGCACGGCACCGGTCGTTGAACTCCGCGACACCGAACCGCTCGATGTCGGTCTTCCCGGTGAATCCGAGTTCCTTCTCGACCGCGAGCTCGACCGGCAGGCCGTGGCAGTCCCAGCCCGCCTTGCGCGGGACGTGGTAGCCCTTCATGGTCCGGTACCGCGGGAAGAGGTCCTTGAACGCGCGAGCCTCGACGTGGTGGGACCCGGGGGTGCCGTTCGCCGTGGGCGGGCCCTCGTAGAAGACCCACTGCGGGCGGCCGCGGGACTGCTCGACGCTGCGCTCGAAGATCCGCTCGCGGGCCCAGAACCCGAGGATGTCGCGCTCCATTGCCGGCAGGTCGACCTGTGCGGGCACGGCGCGGTACATCGGCTGGTCCCTTCTGGACGTTCAGCACGGTGGCCTCGGGCGCAGGTGGCCCGCTGGATATCGGAGGTTCACGAGAATATCGCCCCGCCGACGGCGCGCCGTCGTTGCTCCGCGGTCCGGGAGCGCCTAATCTCCAGCGGATCGTTCGCGGGGGGTCGCGGGAAATTCGCGTCGCAAGGTCGTATGGTTCAGGGTTCGCCACTTCTGGGGATCCTTGGCCCGGCATGCGGGTGGGCGGTGCGGGGGCACCGTCAGGTCGCACGTTGAGGTGACGTGGAGCAGGTCGGAAGCCACGCCCCGGGGGGCGAGCCTGGCACGGAGGCGCCGTGTCCGGTGCACAAGGTCGGCGCGCCAGCGCGCCGGGAGAAGGGTGTGAGTGATGGCAGCGTCCAAGAAGCCCGCGGTTGCCAAAGCGACGAACAACGCGAAGGCGCCCGCGGCCGCGGTCGTCGCCAAGCCTGCCAAGGCTGCCGCCACCAACTCGACCAACTCGACCAACTCGACCAAGACGACCAAGGCCACCACCACGACCAAGGCCACCACCACGTCCAAGGCCGGCAAAGCGGCCGCACCGGCTAAGGATGGGGAGTCGACCACGCCGGCCAAGGTCAACGGAGCTGCCGCAGGGGCGAAGGATGCGAAGGCCCCCGCGAAGGATGCGAAGGCCCCCGCGAAGGATGCGAAGGCCCCCGCGAAGGATGCGAAGGCCCCCGCGAAGAAGGCGGCGGCCAAGCCTGCCGCCAAGAACTCTGTGGCCAAGGACGTGAAGGTCAAGCTGCGCCTGCCGGTCAAGCCCCCGGTGCTGGTGGTGCGCGAGGACGAGACGCCGTGGACGAAGTCCGAGCTCGCCACCGTGCGCAAAGAGCTCGAGCAGGATCTGAAGGAACTCGACCGTCAGCTGATGGCAGCCGAGGCGGACATCGCAGACCTCGTTCGCGACTCGGGTGACGGTGCCGGAGATGATCAGGCGGATGCTGGCAGCAAGACCTTCGAGCGCGAGCAGGAGATGTCGCTGGCCAACAACTACCGCGACATGCTTCTACAGACCGAGCGGGCTCTGGCCCGTATCGATGACGGCACCTACGGTGTGTGCGAGGTGTGCGCGAAGCCCGTCGGCAAGCTCCGACTCCAGGCGTTTCCGAGGGCCACGATGTGCATGACGTGCAAACAGGCCGAAGAACGTATGTGAGGTCGGCGTAGGCTGACGCAGTGAGCGACCCCCGACCCGCGGAGCGACCGCGGCGCATGCTCGGCATCGTGCTCGGTGTCGCCCTCATCGTCATCGTGATCGACCAGGTCACGAAGTACCTGGCGGTGCTCCGGCTCAGGCCGCGCATCGAATCCGGCGAAGGTCCCGTGCCGATCATCGGTCAGTGGTTCATGCTGTCCTACGTCGAGAACACCGGTGCCGCGTTCAGCATCGGTACCGGATACACGTGGATCTTCACGATCATCGCCTGCGTGGTCGTGGTCGTCATCCTGCGGACCTCACGCAAGATCGGAAGCGTCTGGTGGGCGGTGGCTCTCGGTGGCCTCCTCGGTGGTGCGACCGGGAACCTGATCGACCGCTTGACCAGGCCGCCGGGCATCGGTCGCGGCTACGTCGTCGACTTCCTAGCGCTACCGAACTTCCCCGTCTTCAACGTCGCCGACATGGCCGTCGTCGGGTCCGCGGGCCTCATGATCGGCCTGTCGATCTTCGGCGTCGAGTACACCACCGGGCGCCGACGGTGAGTACGCGCCTCATCCCCGTGCCGGAGGGGGTGGCGGGGGAGCGCGTAGACGCGGCACTCGCCCGAATGCTGGGTCTGTCACGCACCCGCGCGGCCGACCTGGTGTCGGCGGGGCTGGTGCTCCTCGACGGTGCGGTGGTGGCGAAGTCCGACCGGGTGGCGGCCGACCAGGTTCTCGAAGTGACCATCCCGTCGGAGGCACCCGCGGCCGATGCGCCGCCGGTCCCGGTGCCAGGCCTGGTGGTCCTGTATGCCGACGACGACGTCATCGTCGTCGACAAGCCCGTGGGGGTGGCGGCGCACCCGAGTCCGGGCTGGACCGGGCCGACCGTCATCGGCGGGCTCGCGGCGGCGGGCTACCGGGTCTCCACGTCCGGCGCTGCTGAGCGGCAGGGTGTCGTCCATCGCCTCGATGTCGGCACGACCGGCGTCATGGTGGTCGCCGCGAGCGAGGTCGCGTACACCTCGCTCAAGCAGCAGTTCCGGGATCGCACTGTGCACAAGACCTACCACGCACTCGTCCAGGGTCACCCGGACCCATCACGCGGCACCATCGACGCACCCATCGGGCGACATCCGACGCACGACTACCGCTGGGCGGTGGTCTCCGACGGACGACCGAGCATCACGGAGTACCAGACTCTCGAGGCATTCCCGCACGCCAGCCTGCTGTCGGTGGACCTCCTCACCGGTCGCACCCACCAGATCCGGGTGCACATGTCCGCCATCCGCCACCCGTGTGTCGGTGATCTGATGTACGGCGCTGACCCCTCGCTCGCCGAACGGCTCGGACTGCACCGGCAGTGGCTGCACGCCGTCGAGCTCGCCCTCGACCACCCCGGGACGCGGGAGCGGATGACCTTCGCGGCCCCGTACCCTGATGACCTGCAGATCGCCCTGGATCGGATCGGAGCCCCATGAGCGCCCTCGTCGAGCAGTCCGGCACCTTCACCTTCGGCGGCGGTGATCCCATCACGGTCCGGCGCCTCGGCTTCGGTGCGATGCGCATCACCGGCCCGGGTATCTGGGGGTTCCCGCGGGACCGCGCCGAGGCGATCCGCGTGCTGCGGCGCGCCGTCGAGCTCGGCGTCGACCTCATCGACACCGCCGACTCCTACGGCCCGGAGGTGAGCGAGATCCTCATTCGCGAGGCACTGCACCCCTACGACGGGGTGGTCATCGCCACGAAAGGCGGAGTGACCCGCCAGGGGCCCGACCAGTGGGCGCCGGTGGGGCGGCCCGAGTACCTCCGCCAGTGCGTCGAGTTGTCGCTGCGTCGGCTGGGTGTGGAGTGCATCGACCTGTGGCAGTTGCACCGCTTCGACGCGCAGGTGCCCGTCGACGACCAGATCGGTGTCCTCGTCGACCTCGTCGCCTCCGGCAAGGTGCGCCATATCGGCTTGTCCGAGGTGAGCGTCGAGGAGATCGATCGGGTGAGTGCGCACGTGCCCGTCGCGACCGTGCAGAACCTCTACCACCTGAGCGGACGGCAGAGCGAGGCCGTGCTCGATGCGTGTGCCGGTCGCGGTATCGGGTTCATCCCGTGGTACCCGCTCGGCTCCGGTGATCTCGCGGCCGCGGATGGTCCGCTGGCGGCCGTCGCGGCCGACCTCGGGGCCACGCCGGCCCAGGTCGCCCTGGCCTGGCTCCTGCACAGATCGCCCGTGATGCTGCCGATTCCCGGCACCGGATCGCTAGCCCATCTCGAGGAGAACTGCGGGGCTGCAGCCGTGCGCCTCGATGACGCGACGGCCGCGCGGATCGAGGCCGCAGTCGCCTGACGGGTATCTCGCGTCACACCCGTCACAGCGGCCGTGGCGACCCCGCCCGCGTCGGCGCATCCGGTTAGGGTGCCGGAGTGGCCCCCGAGTTCGTGCACCTTCACGTGCACACCGAGTACTCCATGCTCGACGGAGCCGCCCGACTAGACGACCTGTGCAGTGCGACGGCGGCGGCCGGGATGCCCGCCCTCGCCATGACCGACCACGGCAACTTGTACGGCGCTTACGAATTCGCCAAGACCGCCGCCAAGCACGGGGTGAAGCCCATCATCGGCCTGGAGGGCTACTACGCCCCCCAGGGCCGGTTCGAGCGCCGGCCGTTCGACTTCGGGGCGGGTTTCGACGAGGGCACCCCCGAGGACCCGTCCAGCGGGCGCGGCCGCCAGAACTACACGCACATGACGCTGTGGGCGGAGTCGACCCCGGGCATGCACAACCTCTTCCGGCTGGCATCGCTTGCGAGTCTCGAGGGCTACTACTCCAAGCCTCGCTTCGACCGCGAACTCCTGCAGACCTACGGATCCGGACTCATCGGCACGACCGGCTGCCCGAGCGGTGAGGTCAACCGATGGCTGCAGGCGGGCAACTTCGAGCAGGCCAGGGCCACGGCGGCCGACATGCGCGACATCCTCGGCGCGGGCAACTACTTCTGCGAACTCATGGACCACGGGCTCGCGGTCGAGCGCCAGTTCCGCGAAGACCTCCTGCGCATCGCCCGCGACCTCGGTCTCCCGCTCGTTGCGACGAACGACCTTCACTATGTGCGAGCCGAGGACGCCGACACCCACGACGTGCTCCTGTGCATCGGTACTCGCACCACGATGGACGACCCGAAGCGCTTCCGCTTCGACGCCCGCGACTTCTACCTCAAGAGCGCCGCCGAGATGCGCGCCGTGTGGTCCGAACTCCCCGAGGCGTGTGACAACACCCTGTTGATCGCCGAACGGTGTGAGACGTCGTTCACCGAGGGCGCCAACCTCATGCCGCGATTCCCGGTGCCCGACGGGCACACCGAGGAGTCCTGGCTCGTCGCCGAGGTCGAGCGCGGCCTCGCCGCGCGCTTCGCCGGTGCCGTCCCCGATCGCCACCGCGAGCAGGCGGCCTACGAGGTCGGGGTCGTCTGCCAGATGGGCTTCCCGGGCTACTTCCTCGTCGTGGCCGACCTCGTGCGCTACGCGAAGGACAACGGCATCCGGGTCGGGCCGGGTCGCGGCAGCGCCGCGGGCTCGGTCATCGCGTGGGCGCTCGGCATCACCGATCTCGACCCGATCCGCTTCGGGCTCCTCTTCGAGCGGTTCCTGAACCCCGAGCGCATCTCCATGCCCGACATCGACATCGACTTCGACGAGCGTCGCCGCGGCGACATGATCCGCTACGCGACGACGACGTACGGCGAGGACCGCGTCGCGCAGATCATCACCTACGGGACGATCAAGGCGAAGGCCGCGGTCAAGGACGCGGCCCGGGTACTCGGCTACCCCTACGCACTCGGCGACCGCATCACGAAGGCAATGCCCCCGTCGGTCATGGGCAAGGACATCTCCCTCGCGGGCGTCTTCGATTCAACGCACTCGCGGTACGCCGAGGCATCGGAGTTCCGGGCGCTGTACGACGAGGACGGTGATGTGCGACGCGTCGTGGACACGGCGAAGGGTCTCGAAGGCCTCAAGCGGCAGCCGGGGGTCCACGCCGCGGGTGTGATCTTGTGTCGCGAACCGCTCATCGACGTGATCCCGGTCTGGCGGCGTGAGCAGGATGGCGCGATCATCACGCAGTTCGACATGGGGGCGTGCGAGGCACTGGGCCTGCTCAAGATGGACTTCCTGGGACTGCGCAACCTCACGGTCCTCGATGACTGTCTGCGTCACATCGAGGCCAATCGCGGTGAGCAGGTCGTCCTCGAGACACTCGACCTCGGCGACCGTGCGACCTACGCGCTCCTCGCCCGCGGCGAGACTCTCGGAGTCTTCCAGCTCGACGGCGGCCCGATGCGCTCGCTGCTGCGCTCCATGCAGCCGGACAACTTCGAAGACATCTCCGCCGTACTCGCGCTGTACCGGCCAGGTCCCATGGGGGCCAACGCGCACAACGACTATGCCGACCGCAAGAACAACCGCAAACCGGTGGTGCCGATCCACCGCGAGCTCGCAGGCCCGCTCGCCGAGATCCTTGGCGATACTTACGGGCTGATCGTCTACCAGGAGCAAGTCATGGCGATCGCGCAGCACCTAGCGGGCTACTCGCTCGGCAAGGCCGACCTGCTGCGTCGCGCGATGGGCAAGAAGAAGAAGGAGATCCTCGAGCAGGAGTTCGTGCCCTTCCGCGACGGCATGCGCGCCAACGGCTACAGCGACGACGCCATCGCCACGCTGTGGGAGATCCTCGTTCCCTTCTCCGACTACGCCTTCAATAAGGCGCACACGGCTGGCTACGGGCTCGTCTCGTACTGGACGGCCTACCTCAAGGCGAACTTCGCCCCCGAGTACATGGCGGCGCTGTTGACGTCCGTACAGGACGACAAGGACAAGTCCGCGGTCTACCTCAACGAGTGCCGGCGTATGGGCATCAAGGTGCTCCCGCCCGACGTCAACGAGTCCGATGCCGACTTCACCCCCCGCGGCACCGATATCCGATTCGGCCTGACCGCGATCCGCAACGTCGGAGCCAACGTCGTCGACTCGATCATCCGTACGCGCCGGTCCGTCGGACGATTCGCCGACTTCACCGACTTCATCGCCAAGGTCGACGTGCCGGTCTGCAATAAGCGCGTGGTGGAATCGCTCATCAAGGCCGGCGCATTCGACTCCCTCGGGCACACCCGACGCGGTCTGTTGGCCATCCACGAGCAGGTGGTCGACTCCGCCATCGACATCAAGCGGGCTGAGTCCGTCGGCCAGTTCGACCTGTTCGGCGGGCTCGGCGGCGACGAGACCGGCGGTGACTCCCTGCGCATGACTCCCGAGATCCCGGTGGGGGAGTGGGAGAAGTCCGCGCTCCTCGCATACGAGCGCGAGATGCTCGGCCTGTACGTCTCCGACCACCCGCTGCACGGCCTAGAGCACGTGCTCGCGCAACTGACCGACGTGTCCATCGCCCATCTCGTGGCTGACGAGCAGGCCGACGCATCGGTGGTGGTCATCGGCGGCCTCGTGACGGCCGTGCAGCGCAAGACCACCAAGGCGGGCTCCCTCTGGGCCATCGTGACCGTCGAGGACCTCGACGGCGCAGTCGACGTCATGGTCTTCCCCAACACCTTCGCCACCTGTGGACTCCAACTCGCCGAGGACACCGTCGTCACGGTCAAGGGTCGCGTCGACCGCAGCGATGACGACGGCCTGCGACTGGTCGCACTCGAGGTGAACGTCCCCGACCTCACCAGCGCCGCGACCGGGCCCGTCCGGCTCTCGATCCCGTCCTCTCGGATCATCCCGCCGGTCATCGATCGGCTGAAGGAGATCCTCGCCGCGCACCCAGGTGTCATCGAAGTGCACCTGCACATGATCACCGGCGATCGCACGACCGTCATGCGACTCGACGACCGGCTACGGGTCACCCCGAGCCCCTCGCTCTACGGTGATCTGAAGGCGCTGCTCGGTCCGTCATGTCTGGCCTGAGCGCCCCCGGGGAAGGCGTGCCCCAGCCTCGCCCGCACACGTCGGTCGTGCGCACGATGGTCGGCGTATGGGCCCTCGGCGCCGGGCTCGGGGCGCTCGCGGGGTGGATCTGGGCACTCACGGCCCCGCGAGTGCTGCTGGAGTACTTCGCCTCGGGGCCGGTCCCGGAGGGATACCAGGAGGAGGGCTACATCAGCAGCGACGGCATCGCCGCCCTGCTGATGGTCGGGGTCGG
>JBILVH010000067.1:0-8366 GCA_044370555.1 Candidatus Nanopelagicales bacterium | reverse complement strand
TGTGGTCGGACGAGACGGCGGCTGGCAATTCCGAAGGGGATCCTGCCCGGCCTACGGCGCGGGGCAGCCCACCCTGTTCTCTCCCTGCAGGGCGCTAGGCGCCGCGGTGATGCCCGCGATGATCGCCTCGGTCACTTTGGGATCCCACGTGAGGGCGGTCTGCTCCGGCTGCATCTCGATCTCGGACACCGTGAGGCTGTGGGTGTCGGGGAACGTGTGACACCGCCGGTGTGGCAGTACCGCATCCGAGATGCCGCGTGCGAGAGCCTGATCGATCTGTACGACGGCGTCGTTGGGCCAGCGCTGCGGTGAGCCGCCATCCTTGGTGAAGTACGTCCCGCCGATGAGAGTCACGGGGATCCCGTCCAGCACTCCCGCCTGCGCCTGCGTCCAGGGCACGAAGTTCCCCTTCTGCACGAAGGGCAGCATGAGTGTGACGACAGCCGGTGAGTTGATTGCGGCCTGCTGGAAGATGAGGCACGCCGCGTTGCCGTCGCAGGCCACGGACGGGTCCTGCCCAGGCTCGAAGTCGCCGATCATGACCGGCTCCCACGGGCTGCCCACCGTCGTCAACGACACGATCCGCGGGTCATCACCACGCGCCTTCAGCTCCGCGATCGCCACGCGCGAGAACACCCCGCCCATGGAATGCGCCACGATGTGCAACTCGGTGACCCCTTGGTCTGTCTCCAGGAAGCGGAGGAAGTCCGCGAGGGTCTTGCCGATGTCAACCGGGCTGATCGTCGGATCGACCGTCAACTCTGCGGGCAGCTGCGGCGGGCAGCCGCCGAACGGTCCGCCTAGCCCGGTCTGGTCGACGACCTGCCCGCCACCCACCATCGCCGGCGACGTGTAGACCTTGAATCCCGCGGCAAGCAACTGCTCACGCATGAAGGTGTCGGTGTTCCCCGCGGCGAAGCCCGTCGTGCACGCGGCCGTCGGGGTGGTGTACGGCGAGATCGCCAGCAGGCCCGAGACGATCACCACGGTAGGTGCCGTGACAGGGGTCGCGGTGGGGGAGCCGCCGTCCGAGGAGCCACCGCAGGCGGCGAGTCCGATAGTCGCGAGTCCGAGGGTGGCGAGCACCCCGCCAACGATGATCCGGCGCATGGGCCGAGGCTAGCCAATCCGATCCACCTGTCACCGCGGTGGGCAGATCGCCAAACTCCTTGTTCCGCCCTCCGGGGGGTCTACGCTGAGCCGATCCGTCCGGGAGCCGACCAAGGGACCGTTCATGAGCCGTCTGACCCACTCCATAGCCACTGCCTCCGCCGTCGCCCTGCTGGCGGCCAGCGTCCTAGGCGCTACCGCGGCCTCGGCGAATGGCGAGCCAGCGGTATCCGCGCCGACTGCGCCGTACGCCCTTGCGCTGTCGGCGCCCAGCGACACGGAGGTCGCTGCCACCTGGGCCGCACCGACCTCGGATGGTGGCAGCGCGGTGACGGACTACGTCGTGCAGCTCCGTGCATTCGGGCAGTCGTCCTGGCAGTCGTTTCCGCGTGACCCATCGCCGCTGACCGAGGCGACCGCCAATGAACTCAATCCCGCTGCGGCCTATGCGGTACGCGTCGCCGCCGTGAACGGCGCGGGGACGAGCCCCTGGAGCACCGCCCCGACCACGATCGACAGCGGGCTCCGGGCAAGTGGATTGGCGGGGCACACCTGTGCGGTGGTTGCGAGCGGTGCTGTCAGGTGCTGGGGCAGTAACACACGTGGCCAACTCGGGAATGGCACCACCGAGAGAAGTAACGTGCCCGTGCCTGTTGCCGACCTCGACGGCACCAGCCCCAGCGGCACAGCCGTCGCTGTTGACGTCGGCGAGTCGCACTCGTGTGCGGTCCTGGCCAACGGTGGTGTCGTGTGCTGGGGCGATAACGGCTCCGGCCAGTTGGGCGACGGTACGACTAGCCAAGCATCCCGGCCGGTCCACGTGATCGGGCTCGGTGATGAGGCCCATGAGGCGCGTGCCGTGGCCGTGACGGCCGGGGGGTCTCACACCTGCGCGCTGCTGAGCACCGGTGCGGTGCAGTGCTGGGGCCGTGCTGACTCTGGGCAATTGGGCCTGGGGTCGAGTCAGGAGGCCACCCAGCCGGCGCTCACACCAGCCACAGTGATCGGCCTCGACGGGCAGTCACCAGATGGTGTCGCCATCTCGGTGTCAGCCGGCTTCCTCCACACCTGCGCTGTCCTCGCAACTGGCGCAGGTATGTGCTGGGGCTTTGACGAGTGGGCTCAGTTGGGCGACGGGTCCAGTGGGGGAACTGCCTACGAGCCCACGCCGGTCTCAGGTCTGACCGGAGCCGGTGCGAGTTCGACCGCGCTGTCGGTCTCGGCCGGCTACGACCATTCGTGCGTGGTCACGCTGGCCAACGCGGTGAAGTGCTGGGGGTGGAATGCCAGGGGCCAACTCGGCACGGGTTCGACAGATGCCAGCAGCGTCCCAGTGAACGTCGTCGGCATCAACGGCACTACTCCGGCGACCTCGGCCGTGAGCGTTTCCGTCGGCCAGGACCACACCTGCGCGGTCCTGGCCACCGGCACCATCGCTTGTTGGGGCTCGGGCACGTACGGTCAGTTGGGCAACGGGGATCCGGTCTACAACCAGACCAGCCCGGTCGCGGTCGCGGATCTGACCGGTGCGCGGTTGACCACGACCGCAGTCGCGGTTGCCGCCGGCTCTGGAGCCACCTGTGCGGTGCTTGCCAGCGGGGCGTCCGAGTGCTGGGGTGATAACGAACAGGGGCAGTTGGGTAACAGTTCGTTCGCCGATCAGTCGACGCCCGCCGGGGTGAGCGGTCTGACCGGGGGTACGCCAGCCAGTGCCGTCTCGCTCGGTCACGTGGTGGCGACCCAGCCCCTAGTCCCCGGTGTACCTTCGGCCGTCGCGGGCCAGTCCTATTCGACCACGACCATCGAGTTGAGCTGGTCCGCTCCCGAGAACGACGGGGGCGCAGACATCACCGACTACGCCCTGGAGTACCGCGTCGTGGGTGCTCCCGGTGAGTTGGAGTGGGTCCGGGTCTCCCACCAGCACGGTGCGACAACCACAACTCTCATCGAGGGCCTCACATCCGGGGCGACGTATGCGTTCCGGGTTGCCGCCATCACCGCAGCGGGACAGGGTGCCTGGTCGGAGGAGTCCGCGTCGGTGCGCACCCTTCGCGTTCCCGGCACCCCTGGGACCCCCGTCATCGTGAGCCGTACGTCGACATCCATCACCATCAGGTGGTCCGAAGCGAGTGCCAACGGTTCCGCACCGGTGCTGTACGACGTGCAGTACCGGGCCGGGTCTGGATCGTGGTCCATGCTCGAGCGGGCTGACAGTTCCGCGCGGACGGCGACCGCCACGGGCCTGCGCGCTGGTTCGTCGTATACCTTCCGCGTCCGGGCCGTGACGCAGCCCGGCTGGGGCGCGTGGTCGGCGGTGTCGGCGGCCGCGGTGGCAGCGGGCAAGCCGGGGCTGCCGGGTGCCGTGACCGCCAGCCCCACCAGGCGACCGGGCCAACTCCTCGTCACGTGGACGGCATCGGCGGCCAACGGTGCACCGTCGGTCCGCTACGAGGTCGCGTGGCGGGGGCGCGGTGATTGGAGTGCGCCCGTGCGGGCCCAGGGCAGGACCTACCTCATCACTGGTCTGACCAAGGGTGTCTACGCCGTGCGCGTCACCGCGATCACGGTCGAGGGGTCAACCCCTGCGATTCGTACCGGGATCAACCTGCCCAAGTAGGAGCACGCTGCCCGTGGAGGGTGGGGCAGGTGTGCGACCCGCGGGACCGCGAATGTCGATCTGCCGCGGAATGGCCACGAATGGGCGTACCTTCTGCGCCATGACCACTGCTGTCGATGCGCCCGCGCCCACCATGGCCCCGTGGCAGCGCACCCTTGTCTGGATCAACGCGCTGCTGGCCTGCGCCGCCGTCCTGATGTCCTTCGTGCTGACCGCGACCGGGATCTACCCGAGTGACAACACCGAGCCCACGCAGTTGGGCAACCCCGATCAGGGAGCCATCGGTCGCATCCTCGACTACTTCACCTACTTCACGATCTGGTCCAACATCATCGTGGCGATCGTGGTGACCATGCTCGCGATCCGTCCGTCGCGGGACTCCTTCATCTTCCGCGTGGTCAGGCTCGACGCGCTGCTCATGATCACCGTCACTGGGATCATCTACAACGCCATCCTGGCCGCCTCTGCAAAGCTGCAGGGGTTCGAGGTCGTCACGAACTTCTTCGATCACCTGCTCGTGCCGGCAGTCACCGTCGTGGTGTGGCTCCTCGTCGGCCCGCGCGGTTGGATCAACTGGCGCATCATCGGGGCGTCGCTGGTCATCCCGATCGTCTGGCTCGTGTGGGCCTTGGCGCGCGGCGCGGTTATCGGCGCTTACCCGTACGGCTTCCTGAACGTTGCGAAGTTCGGCTACGGCACTGTGCTGATCAACGTGCTTGGCATCGTGGTCTTCGCGATCGTCCTGTGCCTGATCTTCTGGGGCATCGACTCCCTCATTAGACGAGCGACGCGGGCGAATTCGCACTGACCCGGTGGCCGGTGCCGAGGTGTTCGACTGACTCGGAGTTGTTCGGCTGGTGCGGGCCGGTTGTCAGACCCCCCGCGTAACGTGCAGATATGCACGCAAGAGCGCCGCGGTCCACGATCGAGTGCACTGGCACGGCTTACGCAATTGGTAATCGCGCAATTGGTCATCACGCGATTGGTCATGACACGAGTAGTGATCACACGAACATTGCCGATGACCTAGACCACCTGCTCACCCTGCCGATCTCCGGCGACCTCATCGCGGCCGTCTCGGCGATCACCGTTGATCGCGTCACCGACGCATCCGCCCGGCTGACGCTGCTGCGCATCTGGGAGCGCATCACCAACTGGGCCGAAGCCGAGTCGCTTCGGATGACAGACGCATTCGCGGCTGCCTGCAATGACGAGCCCGGCGCCGTCGCGGGCGAGAGCACCGCGGAGGTCGAGGTCGGCTGGGTACGCGGCGGCAACAGCTGGACCGGTGCCGGCCGCATCGACCTTGCGCGCGGCCTTGCCCCCGGCGGGCCATTCCCTCGCACGGCCGCGCTGGTTGCGACCGGTCACCTACCCGTCCGGTACGCCCGCCTGCTCGTCGACGAGGCCGGCCGCCTCACCCGAGAGCAATGCTTCGCCCTCGAAGCCCGCGTCCTCCCGCGCGTCGAGCGCCGACTCGACCCCACTACCGGAACCGGACTTCTTCCGACGTGGCGGTCGTGGCGTGATGCGATCCATCGAGCCGTGATGCGCATCGACCCCGAACGTGCGGCTCGGGAGCGGCGTGAAGCCGAGTCACACCGGGGTGCGTGGCTCCGCCGCCACCGCGATGGCACCGCCACGATCGGCTGCACGATGCCCGTCGTCGATGCCGCTGGTGTGTGGCAGACGCTGAACGTCGTTGCCGAACGCATCCGCGAGGGCGACGGCGAGCAGCCACGCACCCTCGACCAGGCGCGCGCCGACGCCTTCAGTGCGACCTTCGCCGATGTCCTTGAGCGCTGTCAGGCGACGGGTCAGATCCCGCTCCTGCAGGGCCGCACCCGGGTCGAGGTCCAGGTCGTGATCGACCTGCCGACCCTTCTCGGGCTCGCGGACAACCCCGCCGACGTACCCGGCTTCGGGTCGATTGACCCCGCTCTGGCGCGCATCCTGGCCAGCGATGCCGAGTGGCGGCGACTGGTGCGCGATCCGCTCACCGCCGACCTACTCGACGTCGGCCGCACCCGCTACACACCTGGTCAGCTGCTCCGCGACTTCGTGCTCACTCGGCACCCCCGCTGCACGATGCCCGGTTGCACGCGGCGTTCCTGGCATGCGCAACTCGACCACATCACACCGTGGCCCGCAGGCCCGACCACTCGCGACAACCTGCACCCGGTGTGCCAGCGTGACCACAATCGCAAGACCCTGGAACGATGGCGGGTTGACCGACTCCCCGGCGGCCGAGTGCGATGGCACTCACCGCACGGATTGAGGAATGACGACGAACCAGCGTGGTCAGACGATGCCGACCCGGCGCGTAACGACCCGGCGCGCTCCGTGTCGACTCCGATCGACGATCCGCCGCCCTTCTAGGCCCGCTCACTCCGGTACCGTGCCGCCATGTCCTTGAACGATGGCCCGCCGGAAACACAGCCGGCTCCCCGGCCTGAGCCACAGGCGGAGACTCGCCCGATCACCCAGGCCGATCAGCGCGGAGTCATCCGATTCGACCCGCGCAACGTCTGGCGGATCGGCTTCGTCGTGATGGCGCTGGTTGCCGTCTTCCTGTTCATCGGGTTCATCCTCGAAGACGCAGGCGGTGTCATCTTCAGCCTGCTCATGGCGTGGTTCGCCGCACTGGCCATGGAGCCGGCGGTCTCGCGCCTCGCAACGCGCATGCGGCGAGGTCTGGCCACCGGGATAGTCATGATCTCGGTCGCCATCGGCATCATTCTCTTCAGCATCATCTTCGGCCGCATGCTCGTGCAACAGATCGCCGAATTGCTGGAGGCTCTGCCGACGATCGTCAAGGGGGTCATCGACTGGGTCAACGGCGAACTCGGCACCAACTACAGCCTCCAGGACATCTTGAAGCAGCTGAACCTCGAGCCCAGCCAGGTCGCGCAGTACGCCGCTCAGATCGTGGGCGGCATCCTCGGGTTGCTCGGCAGTGTCGCCAGCGGCTTCTTCTCGCTGTTCACCTTCGCGTTGTTCACCTTCTACTTCTCCGCGGACAGTCCCCGGCTGCGCCGCTGGCTGGCGACCCTCTTCCCGCCCCGGTACCAGCGCAACACGATGCAGGTCTGGGATGTCACCGCCCAGAAGGTCGGGGGGTACGTCGCCGCACGGTTGATCCTCGCCCTCATCAATGGTGGATCGAGCGCGATCGTCTTCTGGATCATCGACATGCCGTCGTGGCTGGCACTCGGCATCTGGACCGGCCTGGTGGCACAGTTCGTGCCCACGATCGGCACCTACATCTCGATCGCCCTTCCGGTGGTGGTCGGCCTGCTCAGCGACAACCCGTGGATCGGCGTCATCGCCCTCGGCTGGGCGATCGTCTACCAGCAGGTCGAGAACCTCACCCTGGAGCCGCGCATCAGTGCGCGTGCCGTCGACGTGCACCCCGCCATGGCATTCGCATCGGTCATGTTCGGTGCCGCGCTGTTCGGTGTCGCCGGCGCACTGCTCGCGATACCCGTAGCGGCCATGATCGTCGCTCTCGCGGAGGCGAACCGCACGCGCTACGAGGTCGACGACGGCCTGCTGGGCACCGCGCCAAAAGGCACCTAGTGCGACGTGTGCTTCGCCCACGCGGAGTGCAGGAGGTCACGGTAGGACGGCGTCGTGTCGCCCCATGGCACCTCGACGACCGTGGTGCACGCGCAGACGATGCGTGCGGCCCGCTCTTGCGTGGCGGCTGCGATGAAGACTTCGTACGCCGTCGGTTGATGCCCGGTCGACGGCGACCCGGTGAGGACGACGTCGGCCAGCACGCTCGGAACCGCCGCCCCGTGCCAGTAGCCCGCCACGCCGGCAGGGTATCCGCCCCGGGCCCCGGGCCTGCAGGCAGACTGGGCTCGTGGAGCCAGTGACCCTCGCCATCCTGCCGAAGTCAGCCGATCTCGAGACCCACGTCCGTCTTGTGCTGATCGGCGATCGCCGGATCCTGGAGTTCGTCGACTTCGTGCCTTCGCTCGGGGAGTTCGGCCGCGGCTACTGGATCACCATCACCGAGGCATCGGTTCTCAGCGAACTGCGCGCCGCGGTCGACCGGGCGGGACCATCAGCCTGAAATGAAGGCCAGCAGGTCGTAGACCAGGAATGCCGGCCACACGCACGCCTTGAGGAATCCGACGACGCCGCTCCAGAACCCGTCCGATTGCTGGATGTAGAACACCGCTGCGCCGATCAGTGCGAGCAGGTATGCGAAACCACCGCCCGCTGCGCAGGTCGACCGTGAACCGTCTGCCATGGAAGCACCTCCACCTTCACGCTAAGCGGCGCGTGCACGCGGGTGGGGGTCAGCGGTGACCGTTCACCCTGTGTCGACTACGCCATCACGATGCGTCGCGACGCACACCAGCCACTTCCATGGCTCGTTGGACGCTGCAAGACTCGCTGCATAGACACCATCAACATCGCGACCACTGCTGTCACGGCGACTGATGCCGCGCACATCACCGCCGCGCACCTGCTTGCAGCCAAGTCTGGGCGGGTGGTCACCATCGGCCCATCTGCTCGGATCGGCGAGGCCGTGAGTCTGCTCGTGGTCCACCGGATCGGCGCCCTCATCGTGACCGAGGCCGATGGCTCCCTGGCCGGCATCATCTCGGAGCGCGACATCGTCTGG
>JBILVH010000054.1:0-9079 GCA_044370555.1 Candidatus Nanopelagicales bacterium | reverse complement strand
CTGGTCGCCGACCAGGAGCGCGACCTGTGGCGGCAGTGCGAGCCGCAGCCGCTGCGCTGCCGCGGTAGTCACGCGCCGGAAGCGCGCGGCCTCGCGGTCGCAGAAGATGCCGCCCCACTCGAACCGCGCGACCTGGCGGGTGGCCACGGTCTCGGGGAAGAACACCGCGGAGTGAGTGTCGTACCCGGCGGTGAACGCGACGAACTCGATGGGCAGGAACGCCGGGTTCGGGTACGCCTCCCGCTCGATCCGGGCGAGCCAGTCGGGCCAGACGATCCGGGTGATCACGGCCTCGACGTTGCGGCTCGGATTGCCGTTCTGGGTGTACATCGGGAAGACCGCGAGGTGCTCGACCCCGTCGCGTCGATCTCGCTCGGGTGTGAAGGCGAGCAACGAGTCGAGGAAGTCCGGTCGTCCGAGACCGTCGGCGACCCAGCGGTTGAGGTCCGCGATCGTGGCGTCGAGGTGCTCCCGCTGGTGCGGGAAGCGCGGCTGGAGTGCCGCGATGGCCGCGGTCATAGTCCCGATGAGTGCGGTGGCTCGCGCCTCCTCACCGGCGAGGATCGCACCGTCCTCGGCCTGCAATGGCCGGAGCTCCTCGACCGCCGTAGCGAGGCGCACCCACTCCGGGTCGGTCGCCTCCCCGCGGGTCGTCTCACGCACCGCGCCCGCGCTCAACCAGGTCACCGTGTTACGCCACAGGGTGGCGTTGTCCAGGTCGTTCAGTGAGTCATCACCGCACAGGTCGGAGTCGGCGAATACCGCGACTCGCCCACTCCCCGCGCGGACGAGTGCGAGCAGGCCGGCATCCGCGGGCCGGGCCGTCCCGTGCGTGCGCACCGCGACGACGGCGTCGTCTGCTGCATCAGGCAGGAGGTGTAGCGACCCGGCGCGGTACCAGCAGGACTGCTCCACGCCGGCAAGCACATCGTCGCCCCAGGCCCGGTCAGCGCCAGTGGCCGCCCCGAGGACCCACGTCGGTACATCACGGAACGAGTGCGCGGGGTCCTGGACCGTCACGTTGTCGATGCCGACGCCGAACCGTCCGACGAGGTCCTCGACGGAATTGCCGTACTTGCGCTGCTCGGTCTCGGCGAAGACGACCAGGCCTCCCCCCGAGCGGACCCAGGACTCGATCGCGTCGAGTTCGGTCGCGTCGTACCAGGGACTACCGCGGCCGGTCGTCGCCTCCCAGTCATCGGTCGAGGCGTGCGGGATGACCAGAACGTCGACGTCGGCGAGAACCGCGGCCGTCACCGGGCCCTCGTCGTGGACGCGGACCTCGAACCCGGCGGCCACCAGCGCCGTTGCGGCGTGGACGTAGCCCGCGTCAGCCGGATTGACCGGGTTCATCGCCGCGGCCACCTCGGGTCGCGTGGACCAGGCAGATCGATGTGACTCGTCCACAAGAACTCGGGAAATTGGGCGCCGATCAACCGTCATGAACCGGATGATATCCCGCGTAAGGCTCTTCTGACGAAGGATCCTCCGTGGGGGCGGGGCTCTAGCGCTCCACCTCGCCGCGGATGAACTGCTCCACGCGCTCCCGGCACACCTCGTCGGTGTACTGCTCGGGCGGGGACTTCATGAAGTAGGACGACGCTGACAGCAGGGGGCCGCCGATGCCGCGGTCGAGGCCGATCTTTGCGGCGCGGATCGCATCGATGATGACCCCTGCGGAGTTGGGGGAGTCCCACACCTCGAGTTTGTACTCGAGGTTCAGCGGCACGTCGCCGAAGGCCTTGCCTTCAAGCCGCACGAAGGCCCACTTGCGGTCATCGAGCCAGGCTACGTAGTCGGACGGCCCGATGTGCACATTGCGAGGGGACATCTCGCGGTCGATCTGGGACGTCACGGACTGTGTCTTTGAGATCTTCTTGGACTCGAGGCGGTCGCGCTCGAGCATGTTCATGAAGTCCATGTTGCCGCCGACGTTCAACTGGTACGTGCGCTGCACCTCGACACCGCGGTCCTCGAAGAGCTTCGTCAGCACGCGGTGGGTGATCGTGGCCCCGACCTGGCTCTTGATGTCGTCACCGACGATGGGGACGCCGG
The DNA here is from genome assembly GCA_044370555.1 of Candidatus Nanopelagicales bacterium. Taxonomy (GTDB): domain Bacteria; phylum Actinomycetota; class Actinomycetes; order S36-B12; family S36-B12; genus CAINMH01. The sequence goes on along the minus strand of JBILVH010000054.1, from coordinate 7,024 downwards.
CCGCACGGAACTTCTCGGCCCACTCCGGTGTGCCGGCGATGAAGACCGGAAGGGCATTGACGAACGCCACCCCGGCGTCGATCGCACACTGCGCATAGAACTTCGCCGCATCCTCCGAACCAACGGGCAAGTAGCACACCAGGACGTCGACCTTCTCGGCCTTCAGCACGGCGACGACGTCCACCGGCTCGGCATCCGACTCGGTGATCATCTCGCGGTAGTACTTGCCGAGACCGTCGTACGTGTGGCCGCGCTGCACCGTCACCCCGGTGGGCGGTACATCGCAGATGCGGATCGTGTTGTTCTCGCTCGCGTTGATGGCGTGCGCGAGGTCTTGGCCCACCTTCTTGGCGTCCACGTCGAACGCGGCCACGAATTGCACATCGCGCACGTGGTAGGGCCCGAACTGCACGTGCATCAGGCCCGGGACCCGCCCCGCCGGATCGGCGTCCTTGTAGTACTCGACGCCCTGCACGAGCGACGAGGCGCAATTGCCCACACCGACGATGGCGACGCGAATGGGATTCATGGGGTGTCCTTCCGGGGTTGGGGTGGTACTGAGCCCTTGTTCTCTTCGACGATGAGTTCCGACAGCCAGCGCACCTCGCGCTCGACGCCTTCGAGTCCGTGCTGTTGCAGGCGCAGCGTGTAATCGTCCATGCGCTCCGCCCCGCGCGCGATGGTCGTGCGCAGCGTGGCCAGCCGCTCTTCGAGGCGCGAGCGACGACCGAGCAGGATGCGCATCCGCGCCTCCGCCGGCGTACGGCCGAAGAACGCCATATGCGCCTCGAAGGCCTCGTCATCCCATGCCTCGGGACCGGCCCCGGCAACCATTTCGGCGAAGCGCTCCTTGCCCTCGGCGGTGAGGGTGTAGACGATCCGGCCGCGCCTGCCGACGCCGGCGCCGTCGCTCTCGGCGGTGTCCTCCGTGATGAGGCCGCGCGCGACGAGGTCGCGTAGCGCCGGGTAGAGCGAGCCGTAGGAGATGGCCCGGAACGGCCCGAGCACCGAGGTCATGCGCTTGCGTAGTTCGTAGCCGTGGAGCGGCGCGTCATGGAGCAGGCCGAGTAGCGCGAGCTCGAGCACATCGCTGCGCTTCGACATGCACCCTCCGATAGCCCGGTGACCCCTACCAACGCGGAGGTAGCGGATATATCGCAACGATACATCACTTCGGCAAAACCGCCTCCTGCGGTAGCGACTGTGGGAGGCTGCACCCTGCGGGGCGCCCTGGGCCGTCCGGTGCGCCGCAGCCACCGAGACCCGGAGGAACCATGCGCCGCTCACGCCCTCAGACCGCCCGTCGACTCCTCGCGGTGACTGCGGCCCTGACTGTCTCCGTCCTGGTCGTGCAGGCGGCTCCGGTGCACGCGGGCGACGTCCCGCCGCCTTACTTCGTGTACGGCGACGCCATGGTCCCTCCCGCGGGCGGGCTGACCAGCGTGGTCGTCGCACAACGTGTCGACCGTCCCGCACGCACCGCCTACGCCCTGACCGGTGGCGACTTGCCGAGCTACGGGCCCTCGGTGTCTCGTGATGGACGGGTCCTCGCCTTCGTCAGGGTCCGCGACGTCAGCCGGCCGTCCTCCGCTCGCCTCGTGATCACCGTCGACGGCCGGAGCGTCCTGCGGGTCAAGGATCCGGCGAGCCTCATGGCCGTCACGCCGGACGGTTCCGCGGTCACGTGGGTGGGCACTGATGGATCGGTCCAGGCCTACCGCGTGGCGACCGCCGAGCAAGTCACCCTCTGTGACGAGTGCGCGCAGGACGGTTCGTACGCAGCCCTCTCACCCGACGGCCGGAAGATCGCCTTGCGGGTGCCGGGCACGGCCTCGAACACCAGCCGGGTAGTCATCCGTCGGCTGTCCGACTCACGGGTCCTCGCCCGCACGCCCGCAAAGCCAGACACTTTCGATCCCTCGGTGGCGTGGCGTCCGGACAGCCGCCAGGTGGCCTTCAGCGATCAGCGGTCCATCAGTGGCGTGGGGCTGTCCTTCGCAATCAGCACGTTGACCACGCGGGGTGCGTTCGGACGGACGGCATTCGCCTCGGGGGGCGAGCTCCCGGTCGGCGAGATCCCCCCGGCCTACGTCTCACCCGCCTGGGTGGACGGTGCCGTGTGGGCCGTCCGCCTCGAATTCCGCGCCGCCGAGAGTGTGCATGTCGTAGCCGTCTCGGCTCCGACATGGAAGGACACGCCGGTCGCGGGAGAAACCCTGCGAATCACCCCGGCGACAGGCGCCATCGTGGCCGGGCTCGGCTCCTGGTCGACGGTCCGACCCGTCCGCTGAGCGAGGCGCCGGCGGCCTGAGGTCGGCAGTCGCGAAAGGTCGCTGGCGGTGCGGCCCGGGCGAACACGCGCACGCTCCCACGACGGCCACTTAGGCTAAGCGTCGTGGCGGTCCCCCGGAGCAGCGTTCCGCGCGGCACGCGGGTGCCGGGTGCCGCGGCCGCACCCGTCCGCCGGCGTAGCGCCGATCCGCTACCGCCGCCCGAGCCGGTCGACGATCCGACCGCCCCGCGCGCACGCATCGACTACGTCCTCCAGCGGCGTGCCACGCTCAGGGCCCTTTTCGGGGGCAACGCGTTCAACGGCCTCGATGTGTGCGATGCCGATACGTACCTCCTGCGCGCGGCCCGCTTCCACGGCATCCCGACCGAGCGGCTGTGCCCGGTCTGCCGTCGTACCGCGCTCATTGACGTGACGTACGCCTTCGGTGAGCAACTCGGGCACGCCTCGGGCTCCGCGGTCGACCCCGCGGTCCTTCCCGACTGGGCGCACCGGTTCGGCGAGTTCCGCGTCTACACGGTGGAGGTCTGCGGCGGCTGCCGGTGGAACCACCTGCTCGTGTCGTACACCCTCGGCGACGGTGTGCCCCGACGGCCGCCGTCGCGCCCGCGCGATCTGGTGGGCGACGCATGAGCATTTCCCCCCCGACCGGCTCCACGCCGCGCATCGCGCCGACCTGGGACGACCCGATGCTGGCCGGGGCCAGTGATACTTCGGGCGGACGGCTCGGACTCCGCGCGCGGATCGGCGGGTCCTGGTGGACGCCGGTGCGCACCCTGGTGATCATCTCCGGACTCGCCTACCTCGTCGGCTACCTGCTCGACGTCCCGTGCATCAGCAACGGCTGGCTCTCCCCGGACCGATACGAGCACCTGTGTTACTCGGACATCCCGCCGCTGTTCAGCGGCCGAGGCTTCGCGGACGGTCTCATCCCGTACATCGACGTGCTGCCCAACGGCGAGTACCTCGAGTACCCCGTGCTCACCGGCGTGTTCATGTTCGTCGCCGCGTGGATCACCGAACTCCTCGCGGGCTTCGATCCGCGCTTCAACTCCTCGATGACCTTCTTCAGCGTCAACGTGGTGCTGTTGCTGCCCTTCTTCATCGCGACCGTGGTCGCCACGGCACTGACGGTGCGACGTAGACCGTGGGACGCATTGCTCGTAGCACTCGCGCCCGGCATGATCCTCGCCGCACTGATCAACTGGGACCTGTTGCCGCTCGCGTTCCTCGGCTTCGCCCTCGTCCTGTGGGCGCGCAAGTACCCGCTGTGGGCCGGCGCTCTCCTCGGTCTCGCCATCGCGGCGAAGTTCTACCCGGTGATCCTGCTCGGGCCTTGGCTCCTGCTGTGCATCCGCGCGCGTCGGCTCAAGGCTTTCGGCCTGCTGCTGCTCGGCACCATCGTGTCGTGGACCGCGGTGAACCTGCCGTTCATGCTCGCCAACTTCGACGGCTGGGCGTACTTCTACCGATTCAGTCAGACGCGCGGCCAGGACTTCGGGTCGATCTGGTACGCCACGACCCTGCTCGGACTCAAGCCGATCCGACCGGAGCTCATCAACTACGTCGCGACCGGCACCTTCCTGGTGCTGTGCATCGGCATCGCCATCATCATCTTCGCCGCACCGCGACGGCCGAGGCTCGCACCCGTGCTGTTCCTCGTCGTTGCCGCGTTCTGTATCACGAACAAGGTCTACTCACCGCAGTACGTCATGTGGCTCATCCCGCTCGCGGTGCTAGCTCGTCCGCGATGGCGTGAGTTCATGATCTGGCAGACCGGTGAAGTCGCGTACTTCATCGCGGTGTGGTGGTTCATCGCCGGCTTCGACGTCGAAGGCGCGAAGGGTATGACCCAGCAGTGGTACGCGGCCTTTGTGATCATTCACATCCTCGCGACGATCTGGTTCTCCGGCGTGATCATCCGCGACATCTTCGTCCCGAAGTACGACCCGATCCGCACCGACGGTGTGCCCGAGCACGCCGATGACCCGGGCGGTGGCGTGCTCGATGGCGCCCCCGACCGCGTGTACCTCCCGTCGGCACGGCCAGCCCACGGCCGTCACGCCGCCCCGGTCTAGCCTCACGGTGTCAAAACGTCCCCTTTTCCGGCTCGTTTTGACACCGTGAGGGAGGGGGGAGGGATCAGTCGGTGAGGTCGACCACGACCGGCGCATGGTCGGATGGTCCGGTGCCCTTGCGCGCCTCGCGATCGACGTACGCGTCCTTCACGCGCGCCGTGAATGCCGCGTTGCCGTACACCAGGTCGATGCGCATTCCCATGCCCTTGTGGAACGCACCGTCGCGGTAGTCCCAGAACGTGTACGGCGCACCCTTCAGGGCTCGCGGCACCGTCTCGCTGAGCCCCTCCGCCTCGAGCGCGCGAAGCGCGGCCCGTTCTGCCGCGGTGACGTGCGTCGACTGAGCGAACAGCGAGATGTCCCAGACGTCGTCGTCGTGCGGTGCGACGTTGTAGTCGCCGATGATGGCGAAGGGGCGCGCGGGATTCGCGGCCACCTCGGCGCGCGACATCGCAGCCAGCGCCGCGAGCCATTCCAGTTTGTACGCGTAGTGCGGGTGCTCCGGCTCGCGGCCGTTGGGGACGTACACGCTCCACACGCGCACACCTCCGCACACGGCGCCGACCGCGCGTGGCTCGACGGACCCGTCGTACGCCGGTTGGCCGGGCAGGTTGCGCACGACGTCGTCGAGACCGACGCGCGACAGCAGCGCGACGCCGTTCCAGCGGCCGTCCCCGAGGGCTGCGACGTCGTACCCGAGCGCGGTGAACTCCATGAGCGGGACGTCAGCCTCGCTGCACTTGAGTTCCTGGATGGCCAGGACGTCGGGCTGCACGTCCGCCAACCACGCCACGACCCGCGGCAACCGGCTCTTGAGGGAATTGACGTTCCAGGTAGCCAAGCGCACCCGCCCGAGGCTACCGCCTGCTCACGGTGTCAAAACGATGCGGAAAACAGCGCGTTTGGACACCGTGAGGGCAGGGGCTAGAGTGTGGCGGGTCGTCGGGCTTTCGGGCCTGGTGACCGTCGGGCCCTCGGGCCCGGTGAGCGCGGACCCGGGCCCACCGGTCCGCCAAGGGTCCACCTGGACCCAGCCCACTGGGACCACCGCGTCCCATGCCTCCTGCTCCGGAACGCCCGGAGCCGATGAGTCCGAAGGAGGTCGGTGCCAACATGCGCCGATACGAAGTCATGGTCATCCTCGACCCCGATCTCGAGGAGCGCACCGTCGCCCCGAGTCTCGAGGCCTTCTTGAACGTCGTCCGACAGGATGACGGCGTCGTGCACAAGGTCGATGTCTGGGGACGCCGTCGGATGGCGTACGAGATCAACCACAAGCCCGAGGGCATCTACGCCGTGCTCGACATGACGGCCACACCCGCGGCGGTCGCCGAACTCGACCGGCAGTTGAACCTCAACGACGCGGTGATGCGCACCAAGGTCACCCGCCCGGCAGGGTCCTAGTCATGGCGCAGGGGGACATCACGGTCACGATCGTCGGCAACCTCACCAACGATCCTGAGCTGCGCTTCACGCCCAGCGGTGCCGCGGTCGCGTCATTCACCGTCGCGTCGAGCCCGCGGGTGCTCGACAAGGCCACCAACGAGTGGAAGGACGGCGACCCCGTCTTCATGCGCTGCAGCGTGTGGCGGCAGTACGCCGAGAACGTCGCCGAGTCACTGACGAAGGGCACGCGCGTCATCGTCACCGGTCGGCTCCGCCAGCGCTCGTACGAGACCCGCGAGGGTGAGAAGCGCACGGTGGTCGAGCTCGAGGTCGACGATGTGGGCCCGGTCCTGCGTTATGCGACCGCGAAGGTCAACCGCGTCCAGCGCGGCGACGGCGGCGGCGGATTCAGCGGCGGCGGTGGCGGTGGCGCCCCGGCCGACGATCCCTGGGCCAGCAGCCCGTCCTACGACGAGCCGCCCTTCTAGGTTCTCGCACCCGGCCGGCACCCGCGCGGTGCGACGTACGCACTGCGGCCGCGCCCCAAACCTCCAACGACACGACGTCACACAGATTGGGAAGACTGATGAAGAAGTTGAGCAAGTCGGAGCAGGCGAAACTCGCCGCGCGCAAGCCGATCAAGAAGAAGGCCTGCCCGTTCTGCCGCGAGGAAGCCCCGCCGATCGACTACAAGGACCTACCGCTCCTGCGCAAGTACATCTCCGACCGCGGCAAGATTCGCGCCCGCCGCGTCACGGGTGCGTGTACGCAGCACCAGCGCGAGGTGGCCACCGCGGTGAAGAACGCACGCGAGGTCGCCCTCCTGCCCTACACCTCGACGGCCCGCTAGGAGGCGACGATGAAGTTGATCCTGACTGTTCAGGTGCCGGGGCTCGGCGTGCCCGGTGATGTCGTCGATGTGAAGGACGGCTACGCCCGCAACTTCCTGCTGCCGCGGGGCTTCGCGGTGGCGTGGACCAAGGGCGGCGAGAAGCAGGTCACGCAGATCCGCCGTGCCCGCAAGGCGCGAGAGATCCGCGACCTCGACCACGCGCAGGAGGTGAAGGCGGCCCTCGAGGGCCTCACCGTCACCGTCGCGGCCAAGGCCGGTGATGCCGGACGCCTTTTCGGGTCGGTGCAGTCGGCAGACGTCGCACTCGCGGTGAGCAAGGCGGGTGGCCCCGCGCTGGATAAGCGCGCGGTGGAGTTGCGCGATGTGATCAAGACGACCGGAACCCACAAGGCAACGGTGCGCCTGCACCCGGGCGTG
>JBILVH010000053.1:0-9106 GCA_044370555.1 Candidatus Nanopelagicales bacterium | reverse complement strand
CGGGGTGATCGGGGGCTCGTTGATGTCCACGACGAGCCCGAGACTCTCGATGAGTGCGACGGCATCCTCGCGGATCATGTCGATGAGGTACGGCACCTCGACTGGGGGTGGGCCATCGGACACCGTCAGGGTGATCGACGAGCCACTTTCCACGAGTTCGCCCGGGGCCGGGGCTGACGAGATGACTGCGTCCAGCGGCACGGTGTCCGAGTACTCGCGGACGACGTCGGTGACGAGGCCGAGATCTCGCAGGGTGCTCTCCGCGACCGCGATGTCAGCACCCGCTACGTCGGGGATCTCCACCGGCTTAGGGCCCTTGGACACGATGACATCAACCGCCGTGTCCCGCCGGAGTGGCTCACCTGCACCGGGCTCGGTCCTCAGGACAGTACCGGCAGCCGCGCCTTCGTCGAAGCGGTCCTTGACCTCGCCGACGCGCAGGCCCGCCGCCTCGATCGCGGCGGTTGCCTCGGCGACCGGTTTGCCGGCCACCGCGGGGACGGCGAAGCGCTCGGGGCCGCGGGACACCACCAGGGTGATCGTGGATGCGGGGGCGACGGTGGCGCCCGGTTCGGGGTCGGTGCTCAGGATGCGGCCGGCGGGGACGGTCTCGCTGAACTCCTCGGCGCCGACGGTGACGGTGAGGTCGACCTTCGCCGCCTCCGCTCGTGCCGCGTCAACGGACAGGCTGATGAGGCCCGGAACGGTGACGGTGCGGCCCGGCCCGGCGGCGAAGAACCACCCGGCGAAGGCAGCCCCCGCGACTGCCGCCACGAGCAGGAGGACACCGACCACGATTGGCCAGAGTCGTCGACGCCGGGCCCGGCGGGCTGCGGTGCGGCGCGCTGTCGGGGGTTCGGGTCCGTCGGACCGTCCTGCCGCGCGGGCGGCGACATCCACCGTCCCGGTCGCTGCGGCCTGGGCCACCGGTCTGGCATCCACCGGGAGCACGGCGGTGTGCTGGAGATCGGTCGACAGCGGCCGCGGGCTGGGAAGCGTCGCCCGGATGCGGCGGACGTCAGCGAGCATTGCGCGCGCATCGGGGTAGCGGTTCGCTGGATCGCGCACCGTCGCGTGCCGCACGAGCGCATCGACGTCGGCGGGAACGGTGGGACGCAAGGTCGACGGCAGCGGGATCTCGGAGTTCACATGCTGGTAGGCGACTGCGAGCGGAGTGTCGCCGGTGTAGGGCACCACCCCGGTGAGCATCTCGAACAGGCAGATTCCGGCGGCGTACACATCGGACCGGGCGTCGGAGGTTCCGGGCTCCACCTGCTCGGGTGCGAGGTAGGCCACTGTGCCGATGAGGACGCTCCGGGTCGTGACGGTCGCCGCGGTGACAGCTCGTGCGAGTCCGAAGTCGGTCACTTTCACCTGGCCGGTGTCCGAGATCAGGATGTTCTCGGGCTTGACGTCCCGGTGCACGAAACCGCTGTCATGTGCAGCGCCGAGCGCTTCGAGGACCGGTTCGATGAGGGCGAGCGCCTGCTCGGGGGCGATCGCTCCGTACTCGCGCAGCACGTCGCGCAGGGTGCGCCCGTCCACGAGTTCCATCGCGAGCCAGACGACGTCGCCATCTTCGCCCTGGTCGTAGATGGCGACGACGTGCGGATGGGCGAGCCGAGCGGCTGCGCGGGCCTCCCGCTGGAACCGCTCTCGGAAGGACGGATCCTCCGCCATCGATGCGTGCAACACCTTGAGGGCGACCACCCGGTCGAGGCGCAGGTCGACGGCCTCGTAGACCCCGGCCATGCCACCGCGGGCGATCGGGTCGGTGATCCGGTACCGGCCATCGACCGTGCGCCCGATCAGCAGATCAGGGTCGGCCATGGTCAAGGAGTCTAGGTCGGTGTGTCCGTCGACCGTGAGTTACGCGCCGGTTGTAGACCGACATGCCGGCGGCGGCCGCCCTAGAGCGCACCACCTGAAGGGGGATGTGATCGCTATGCCCCAGAGCGGTAGCGCTCCACTACCTCGGTCACGATGTCCACCCACGGGGTTGGCTCAAGGTTGAAGGTCACTCGTGCAGCACTGTCGTCCACGATGAAGGGACGGTCGCGTTGGTAGGCGGTCTCTGCGAGTTCGCGCACGGTGGGGGAGAAGATCCCGAGCAGCGTGAGCAGCGCCGATGGCATGGACGAGACCTTCACGTGCGGCACCCCCGCCGCATCAGCCAGGTCATCGACCACCTGGCGCTGGGTGCGCGGAACGTTGCTCGGCACATGCCACGCCCGGCCCCAGCCGCGCTCATCTGCGGCTGCGGCGACGAGGAGTCGTGCGGCATCAGCCGGTGCGGTCCAGGTGTGCTCCGTATCGAGGGAGCCGATCAGGCTCACCGACCTGCCATGGAGGATGCGGGGCACCACTCTCCTTGAGCCGAGGAGGGAGCTCTCGCTAGCGCAGAGGTAGTCCGAGCCGCGCACCTCGGTTGCCCGTATGCGCCCGGCGTCGTGCGCGGCACGGGCATCGAGCCACATCTGGGCCCTTACCTTGCCCTTGGTCCCCGTCGCGGCGAGCGGTAGTGCCTCCGACAATGGACCTTCGACAGGTCCGTAGGCGTAGAGATTCGAGCAGGTGGCCAGCACTGCCCCGGTGCGCTCGGCATAGGCGAGCATCGCGGTGGCCAAGGGCGGCCAGTCCTGCACCCACCTGTGGTACTCCGGATTGGCGCAGTTGTAGACGGCGTCCGCCTGCGGCGCCGCAGTCAGTAAGTCGTCGATATCGCTGGCATCACATGCGACTCGTCGTATGCCGTCCCCCTGAGGTCCCGAACCCTGACGCGTGACGACAACAACCTCGTGGCCGTCACCCGCCAGCAGTCGGGTAACGGCTGATCCGACCGGTCCAGCCCCGACCACCAGATGGGTGCTCATCGCATGCCCTATCGGTCCATGGCCAGGCGTGGCTGACGTGAGCCGCGCAGAAGTAGCCAGACGCCCGTCGACAGGAACCACAGTTGGACCAGCGTGGTGCCGAAGAAGATGAGCGAACTGGCATCGACTCCCGCGAGTTCCACGCTGGTGGCGAGGACGCCGACGGCTGCGATCAGGCCGAAGACGCCGATCCACAGGGGGAAAGCCCGAGTCTTGATGGCAGCAATGGCGAGCATGCCGATGGACAGGGCGGCGAAGATGCTCACGCCCAGGACCTCGCCGATCGTGCCGCCGTAGGCATTCATGGAATCAAAGACGACGGAGATGGCGATCCGTTCGGTCTCGTCGGGTGCTGCAGCGTAAGCCTCGGCCAGTTCCGGTGCGGGCACCAGCCAGCGAACGATGCCGATGGAGCGCGCGAGCGCTGAGACAGCAGCGAATCCCGCGATCAGTGCACCAAGCGCGATGACCGCCCGGCTCTGTGCGTAGCGCAGCAACAGGACCACGGCGACCGCGAAGAGAATGGAGTAGATGAGGTACACGATGTAGCCGAAGCGCACAGCTGCCTCATGATCGAGCAGGCGCGGCAGCGCGATGGCAGCCGGATCGCTGAGGCTCTCGGGCCAATTGATGGCGGAGCCCAGCACGATCATGGGGACGAAGATGATGAGCCCCTGGAGGATGCTGATGCCGCCGGCCCAGCGGGCTATGGACGCGCCAACAGTGGACGTGGAGTCACGTGCGGTAGACTGAACACTGTTCATACATCGACATTGGCACGGCAAGTGAACGATGTCAATATTGGTGGCAGAAGAGGTATTGGTGGCAGAAGGGGAGTGTCGTGAGTCGCAACTACCACCACGGGGCCCTTGCCGAGGCGATGGTGGACCAGGCGTTGGCCAGTGTGCGGGCCCACGGCGCCGACCACGTATCGCTGAGGGGCATCGCCTCGGTCCTGGAGGTCTCACCGAGCGCGGCCTACAACCACTTCGCCGACAAGGAGGATCTTCTGCGCTCTGTCGGCGCGTGTGGGCTCGCCTCCTTGGACGAGCGCATGGCCAGGGCACTTGCCGCTCATCCCGCTGACTCTGACGACTCGGCGCGAGCGCGATTCGCCGCATTGGGTCGCGCCTACCTCGCCTTCGCGATCGACGAGACCCACCTCTTCCAACTCACCTTCGGGCCTATCTGCATGGCCAAGGACATCCCGCACGATGATTCGGGTCCCTACATCAAGTTGAGCGCTGCCCTCGATGACCTGGAGGGACGGGGACTGCTCAGGCCTGGCATCCGTCCCGGTCTCGACCTGACTGTCTGGGCAGCTACACACGGCATGGCGACGCTCCTCGTCGAGGGGGCGGTGTCGCCCGAGGCGGTTGACGGCTTCATTGACACCATGGCCCGCCTCGTCATGCACTGATGATCATGCGCTGATGCGTTCGCAGATACTGGTGATCGGGTGTTGACAGTGCTCACATCGGCTGGCAGGCTGCAAGTGTGAACGGTGTTCATCTGATGGCTTCGGGTGGCGCGCGGACAGCCGCCGGCCGCTCGGTTGCGGCCGTGGCCTGGGCAACGGCCGGCCTCCTAGTCCTTGCCGTCGCTCTCCTGTCGGCAGGTCCCGCTGGGGCGGTGTCCGGTCCCATCACCGTCACCATCGCGGGGGGTCCTACGTCGGCGAGCGATCTCGCCCCTGTGGGGCTCTCGGCGGACATCTACCTCCCCGACGTGACCCCCGCGCCAGCGGTGATCCTGGCCCACGGCTTCGGCGGCAGCAAGGAGTCGGTCGCCGACCAGGCACTGGACCTGGCCGAGGCAGGGTTCGTCGTGGCCGCCTACACCGCGCGTGGATTCGGGGAGTCGACTGGCAGCATCTCGATGAACTCCCCTGAGTTCGAAATCGCCGACGCTTCGCGCGTCATCGACTACGTGTCGGGCCTCGACACGGTGAAGACCGAGGCGGCGGGTGATCCCGTCGTGGGTGTGGCGGGTGGCTCCTACGGCGGAGCCCTGGCCCTGATGGTGGCCGGGCTGGACGATCGCGTGGACGCGATCGCAGCGGACATCACCTGGAACGACCTAGAGACGTCGCTCTTCGGCCAGAGCGCACTCGACACCGACCTCCCGGGCGTCTACAAGCAGCTATGGACGTCGTTCTTCTTCAGTTCCGGGCTCGCTACACCACCAGGCCAGGCTGAGCTGTGCGGTCGCTTCTCACCTGAGTGGTGCGCGGCGTACACCTACGTCGCGACCAACGGCACGCTTACCGAGGAGATGCGCGCCCTGATGCGTCGGTCATCGCCGGCGAGCGTGACTGATCGGATTACCGTGCCGACGCTGCTCGGCGGTGGGCAAGCGGACTCACTCTTCCCACTGGCCCAGGTCAATGCGAATGCCGAGCAGATCCGTGCGGCCAATCCTGACACGCCGGTGAAGGTCGTCTGGCACGCGCAGGGCCACGACGGGGGGGTCGACGAGTCTGAGCGGCTCAACGCCCTGACCCGGTCCTGGTTCCAGGCACATCTCGCTGACGGTCCCTCGGTGTCGCTGGAGTTCGAAGCATCGCTGACCGCGGGATCGGCGCTCGACGTCCGCGACTCGGCAACCGTCGAGATCCTCACCAGCCCGAGCTATCCCGGAATCACAGGGCAGTCCGATCGCGCGATCGTCGTCGCGGGTCCTCCGCAGCGGATCCTCGCCCCCGCGGGCGGTGTACCCGCGGCCATCAGCTCCCTCCCGGGTGTCGGCGGAGTCGGCGGATTGCTCTCGCTCCTCGGCGAGCGGGTGGCACCTAACCAGGGAGCTGCGTTCAGCTCGGAGCCACTCGACGAGCCCCTGCGCATACTCGGGGCCTCGCGCATCACATTGGTGGTGTCCAGTGAGGTCGCTCGGCAGGCCAGCCTGTTCGTGGGCCTGAGGATCCAGACCGGAGCCGGTGCCTTCGTCCTGCCTAACGGCCTGGTGGCACCGGTCAAGGTCGACGTAGGGCCCACGCCCACTCGCATCGATGTCGAACTCCCCGCAATCGTCGCTGACGTCGCCCCCGGCGATCGGCTCGTCGTCACGGTGAGCACCACCGACCAGGCATACCGCATGCCCGACGAGCCTGCGGTGTACACGATCGCCCTCGGCGAGCCCGCTGTCGTCGTCCCACAGGTGGCGATGACTACCAGTGCGCAGGGACTACCGCTCTGGGTGTGGCCGCTTATGGCCCTCGGTGTCTGCGCGGCGGTGGCGATCACCGTCTGGCTCCTGCGTCTGCGCGTCAAGGGAGCGCCGTCGCGGCCTGATCTCGAGGACAGTCCGCTCGTCGTCGAGGGACTGGTCAAGCAGTACGGCGACGGCGTGCGCGCGGTGGCAGGCGTAGACATCACCGTGCCGCGGGGAGTCGTCCTCGGCCTGCTCGGCCCAAACGGTGCGGGCAAGACCACGACTCTGCGCATGGCGATGGGCCTTATCAGGCCGACTGCGGGCAGCGTCTTCGTCTTCGGGGAGCGCATCACGCCGGGAGCCGCCGCGCTCTCTCGTATCGGCGCTTTCGTCGAGGGGCCCGGCTTCCTGCCGCACCTTTCCGGGCGCGAGAACCTCGGCCTCTACTGGCGCGCCAGCGGCCGTTCGGGCGAACCGTACTTCGACCAGGTGCTGGAGATTGCCGGCCTCGGCCCCTCGATCGACCGCAAGGTGCGCGCCTATAGCCAGGGTATGAAGCAACGCCTGGGGATCGCGCAGGCGATGCTCGGCTTGCCCGATCTCCTCGTGTTGGACGAGCCCACCAACGGACTCGACCCGCCGCAGATCCGCGAGATGCGTCAGGTGCTCCGCGACTACGCGCAGGACGGACGCACGGTCATCCTCTCCTCGCATCTGCTCAGTGAGGTGGAGCAGACCTGTTCCGACGTGGTCGTGATGCACCGCGGTCAGGTGGTGGCCGCAGGCACCGTCGAGCAGTTGCTCGCCGGTCGCAGTGGTGGGCAACTTGAGGACGTCTTCATGGACCTCGTCGGTGCCGACCACGAGGTCAACGCCGGGCCTCTGAAGCAGGGGGATCAGTGATGTACGACTACTCCGCTCGGCAGACCCTGAGCGTGCGCGTGGAGGTGATCCGACAGGTGCGCCGTCGTCGCACGGCCGTGGCCCTCGCCATCGTGATCGCGCTCCCCCTTGTCGTCATGCTGGCCGTGAAGTTCGGTCCATCATCTGGCGGCGGGGGACTTGCAGACGGTGACTTCGATATCTTCGGCCTGATGGCTTCCGGGCCCTGGAACTTCGCGCTCAGCGGGCTGCTCTTCTCCTCGGCGTTCCTCCTGGTGATCCTCGCGGCGATGTTCCTCGGCGACACCGTGGCGAGCGAGGCGTCGTGGGGCACCATGCGCTACCTGCTCGCGTCGCCCGTTCCACGCCGAAGATTCCTCGTCATCAAGGTGGTCGTCGGACTCCTGCTCAGCCTCGCCGTACTGCTCGTCCTCGTACTCGCGTCCTTCCTCCTGGGCCTGCTCGCCTTCGGCAGCGGCACGCTGGCGAGTCCGCTCAGCGGCACGCTGGGTGCGGGCGAATCCACCGTGCGACTCGCTGTCATCACGGCCTACATTGCGGTGACCCTGCTGGTGCCTGCGGGCATCGCCTTCCTGGCGAGCGTGTCGACGGACGTCCCCCTGGGCGCGGTTGGCGCGGCTGTGGTGATCGTCATCGTCGCCAATATCCTTGATGCGATCGATGCACTGGGGCCCATCCGAGACTTCCTGCCCGCCCGCTACGCCGGGGCGTGGGCAGACGCGCTGGGTCCGGTCATCGTCTGGGATCAGATGGCGATCGGGCTGTTCTACAACGTCACGGTCTTCGCCGTGCTCATCGGCCTCGCCATGCTTCGGTTCGAGCGCAAGGACATCCTGTCGTGACGTGAACGGGTGCCGTGGACTTGCCTGGTGCCCGAGAGGCGCGGGACGGCGCAGCGCGAGAGGATGAGTCCATGCCGAGCAAGCGCGATGCGATCGCCCTGACGCAGGATGAACTGACCGACTTCCTCACCATGAGCCGAACGGCCATCCTGGTCACTAATGGTCCGGACGGGTTTCCGGACCCGGTGGCGATGTGGTACGCCGTCGAGCCGGGGGGCACCCTCTGGATGACGTCGTACGCGCGGGCGCAGAAGGTGGTCAACATCCAGCGGGATTCGCGGGCGTCGATCCTGATCGAGGACGGTGAGCGCTATCTCGAGCTTCGCGGTGCACAATTGAGTGGGCGAGTGGAACTGGTCGACGACAAGGACCATCTGGTCGCGATGGCGATCGAACTGGCGGCGAAGTACGAAGGCGTGCACCCGCAGTACACCCAGACCGATCTCGAACTGATCCGCGAGCGCATGGCCAAGCGGATCGGGCTGCGGTTCCACGTCGAGCGCACTGCCTCCTGGGACCACCGCAAGATGGCGGCGGCCGGGGCCTGACTGGTGCGGTTCTCCTACGTCGCAGTCCTCGGGTTCATCCTGCTCGGAACCCTGTGGCTCGAGGTGTTCCTGCGCACGCGGGTGCTGCGCCGCTGGCGTCGGCTGCTCCTCGCGGTGGTCCCGGTCGCCTGCGTCTTCGCGATCTGGGACCTCTACGCGATCGCCGCCGGACACTGGGACTTCGACGTCACTCGGATCACCGGCATCTACCTGCTCGGTGACCTGCCTCTAGACGAGGTGCTCTTCTTCCTCATCGTGCCGCTCGCCGCGATCCTGACGCTTGAGGCGGTGCGCTCGGTCAAGGGGTGGACGGCTGGGGACGAGGCGGGGAGCGAGGCAGGTAACCACGCGCGGCAGGATCGGGGGACCCCGTGAGTTACACGGGTCTCGCCGTCACCGCTGTGCTGGTTGTGATCGCACTCGATCTGGCTGCCTTCCGGACGCGGCTGCTCACTCGAAAGCTCTTCTGGACCGCCTACGCGATCATCGTGTTCTTCCAGCTGGTGACCAACGGTGTGCTCACCGGGCTGCGAATCGTCCGCTATGACGGCGCGCACATAATCGGGTCGACCACGCCGGGCGCCTTCGGGGACACCGGCGATCGACTGCCGACCTTCATCGGCGACGGGCGCATCGCGTTCGCGCCCGTGGAGGACCTGATGTTCGGATTCGCCATGGTCCTACTGACCCTCATCCTGTGGGTGACCTGGGGTCGACTCGGGGTACAGCGCACGCCGGTGAGCGGGCCCCCGGTCTGGCGGCGCGGCACATCCCGGACATCACGACCGGC
>JBILVH010000052.1:0-9322 GCA_044370555.1 Candidatus Nanopelagicales bacterium | reverse complement strand
ACATTCATCCGCGACCCACGGGGTCCAGAAGCCACGCTCCCACGTCCACGGCACCGGCGGTGCCTGGGACTCCGGCGAGAACCATTCGGCGAACTCCCAACCGAATGAGTCGGCGAAGTGCGCACCAGCGCGAGCCCATACGTCATGCAAGGGGGAACGCCGGATTCCTCGGGCGGTGCGTTGGTGGAATGTCGGGTAGCCGGAGTCACCGAAGAGGACACCGAGTTGCTCGACGGTGCGCTCGGTGCGGAACCGGCGCGAGTTCTCGTGCGGCATCGCACGGGCAACGCTGTAGGCCGCCACATCGACAGGCGCTACTCCGTCAACGATCCACTGCGCCATCATGCTGCCGACTCCGCCCCCGAGGATGATCCCCACCGAGTTCAACCCGGCTGCGATCCACAGACCGTCGCGCTCCGGCGCCGGACCTAGCATCGGAGCGATATCCGCGGTGAACGACTCGGGTCCGCAGAAGAAGGTGCGGACTCCAGCTTCGAACGTCACCGGGATGCGAGACATCGCCCGCTCGAGGTGCGGCGTCATCCGCTCCCAGTCGGGTGGGATCACTCCGAAGGCGAAGTCCTCGGGGGCGCCTTCGGGGTGCCAGGGCGCGGCTTCGGGCTCGAATAGCCCGACGAGCAGACCGCCGCCCTCCTCGCGGAAGTAGCCGTAGCAAGAGAGGTCCTCGAGGATCGGCAGGTCACGGTGCACGCCATCTATCGGCTCGGTGAGCAGGTAGTAGTGCTCCGCCGCCTGCAGCGGTACGTCGACGCCGACGGTCGCCGCCAACTGCCGAGTCCAAAGCCCGCAGGCAAGCACCACCACATCCGCCTCGACATGACCCGAGGTCGTCCGGACGCCGGTGATGCGCCGACCGTGCTCGATGAAGCCAGTCACTCGCACACCTTCGGCGATCGTCGCGCCCCCCGCCTTCGCGCCCTTAGCGAGCGACGTGGCCACACCGACCGGGTCGGCACGACCCTCGTCGGCGACGTAGGAGGCTCCGAACACATCGCTGAAATCAGCCAGCGGAAAGAGCGCCTCGGCCTCGGCGCCCGAGATGATCTCGTTCGGCACCCCGAAACCGACCTGGAAGTCGCGTTCGCGGACGAGTGTCTCCATGCGGGCAGGCGTCGTCGCGATGGACAGATGCCCAACCGCGCGGAAGCCCGTCGAGTGCCCGGTCTCCGATTCGAGTCGGTCGTAGAGATCTCGCGAGTAGCGGGCCATCCACAGTGATGTCTCGTCATGGAAACCGGCGCTCGTGATCAGCCCGGCTGCGTGCCAGGTGGTCCCCGCGGTCAGGGCATCCTTCTCGATGAGCAAGACATCCGCGACCCCCAGCTTGGTCAGGTGGTAGGCGATCGAGCATCCGATGACGCCACCCCCGACGACAACGACGCGAGCCCGGTCTGGCAGGGCGGCCACTGGTCCTCCTTCATTGCGACACACGATACGAATCGGTTGCCTTGCGCACCTCAGATCTTGCCTTTCTCGAACTCCGGTCTACAGCGAATGGGCGAAATCTCCCACCGAGGTCCGCTCACCCGTGCGCCGCCGCCACAGTCGGAAGGCGATCCAGCCGAGCACCAGGACCAGCGCACTCACGATCAGGATCAGCGTCGCCATCGCATTCAATGCGGGTGAGGCCGCCGCGCGGGCGGTGCTGTAGATGCGCATGGACGTAGTCTCGGTCGCCGCATCCGCAGACAGGTAACGCACGATGACGAAGTTGTCCAGCACATCGGCGAACACAAGGAATGCACTCACCACGATCGCGGGGATCAGCAGGGGTAGCAGCACCCGCCGCAGGGCGCCAATCGCGGACGCACCGAGGTCGCGAGCCGCCTCCTCGTAGTGGCCGCCGATGGTCAGCAGGCGCGCGCGAACGATGATGACCGGGTATGCCAACTGGAAGGTGATGAGGCCGACCACCTGCGCCCAGGTTCCGAGGCCGAAGGGAGTCTGCAGGAAGAGCACCATGAACAGCAGTCCGATCGCCAGAGCGATCTCGGGAATCACGAAGGTCAGGGCGACGACGAAGGTTGCACCGTCGGGGATCCGTCCGCGCCAGCGATCGAGGGCGAGGGCGAGCAGAACACCGAGCGGGACTGTCACTACGGTCACCAGCAGGGCGAGGACCACGGTATGCCCTAGCGCGTCGCGCAGCGTTTCATCCTCGAAGACTGACCCGACATGGGATGGGTCGTACCACTGCAGTGAGAAGCCTTGCCAGGTGCTCCGCGACCTACCCGCATTGAACGAGAAGGCGACGGCGATGAGCACCGGTACCAGTGCCCACGCAAGGTACAGCGCGGTCACCGCGCGCAAGACCCACGGGGTGCGCCTCACGCCCGGACCTCGGAGCGCGTCGACATGCGCGTGTACCAGATCATCGGGACGATCAGCACCAGCATGACCATGAGCAGCAGGGCGGCGGCCAATCCACCCTGACCGGGCGCATTGATCGTCGTGTTGATCAGGTTGCCAACCATGGCAGTGTTCGGCGACTTGGAGAGAAGGTCACTGGTGAAGAAGTCACCCGTCATGGGCAGCGCGACCAACAATGACCCGGCCACCACACCCGGGATGCTCAGGGGCCAGATCACCCTCCGGAAGAGTTCGAAGCCGGAGCAGCCCAGGTCGCGGGCGGCCTCCAGCAGGCTCGGACTCACCCGATCCAGCGCGGCGAACAGCGGCAGGATCATGTAGGGGACATAGCCGTAGATCAGGCCCAACACGACGGTCACGGGATTGCCACTCAGCCAATTCACGTCGACGGGTATGAGTCCGCCGAGTGTGACCACCCAATTCACGATGCCATCCGGCTGCAGCAGGTTGACCCACGCCAGCATGCGCATCATGTAACTGATGAAGAACGGCGCGACCAGCAATGCGAGCACCAGGCCCCGGTACCGCCCCGCGTACCGCGCGGTGAAGTAGGCCACCGGGAACGCGATGATCAGGCAAGCGACCACGGCGATGGCGATGTAGATGACGGTGCGCACCACCGCGGGGAGGTAGAAGTTCTGCGGGCCCACGAGACGCTCCCAGACAACACCAATCTGGTCGAGTCTCCACTCGATCGGGTTCCACACGGGGATCGGGCTGCGGAAGACCGGATCAACCTGACCGAATGCGACGCAGAGGACGACGTAGAAAGGGACGGCCAGGAAGAGGAACATCCAGGCCAGGGCCGGCAGGCCCAGAATCGGCCACAGCAGCCGACTCGACCTCATCCACCCGCCTTGAACTCTTGCCAGATGGCCTGATACTCCGAGTCAACGGCCGGTGGCAGTTCAAGAGTGCGGTAGCCGCGCTCCACATCCTCGGGACGAACCACAGCGGATTCCAGATTCGGCGGCACCACACCACTGTCAATGAGCACCTGCGGAGTCATCGAGACCTGCGGCGGCTGGTAGCCGACAAAGGAGAAGTTCTCCATCGCGACCTCGGGGTCGAGCATGTAGTTCATGAATAGGTGCGCAAGCACCGGATTCTCACCGGTCCGGCCGATGACCATGAAGTCGTTGTTCACCACCCCGCTGCCATCACGGGGGAACCAGTAGCGCAGCGTGTCAACACTCACTCCCTCCGGGAGGTAGTACTGAGCGGTCACCATGTCACCGCTCCAGCACTGGGAGAGGGACAGCACGCCTTCGGGGATGTCGGAGTAGCCGGAGATCGTCACACGCGGCTGGGTCAGCTCGTTCATGTTCAGGAGGCTGTCCCGAACTGCGAGCAGATCCGCTTGGTTCTCGGTGTTCACATTCGTCCCACCGTTGCGCAGGATCGTCATGCCGATGACCTCGCGGTAGTCATCAAGGACCGCGAGTGATCCCTTGTAAGGAGGATCCCAGAAGACGTCGTATGGCGTCGGCAGCGTGGTCGGGTCGAAGGAGACCAGATCGGCCCGCCAGCCGATGCCCGTCGAGTAGACGGTATACGGGACGGAGTAGCGCCACTGCTGGTCGTAGAAGGGGTTCTGGAACTCAGGGAAGGCGTTCACGATGTTCGGGATGTAGGAGTGCTGTAGCGGCTGGATCAGATTGCCGTAGACCAACTTGCCGATGTAGTCGTAGGTCATGAACACGACGTCGAAGGCCACCGTTCCGGTCCGCATCTTGGCGAGTGCCTCCTGCGAGTCGTTGTAGGTGATCAGTTCGACGTCAATTCCGTAATCCGCGTACTTCTTGCGAAACCCCTTCAGCACATCGCGGTTGAGGTAGTCGGGATAGTTGTAGATGCGCAACGTGCCGCCCTGTTCGGGCTCTAGGTCAGCCGCGATCGGGGGATTGTCCGGGTTGATCGGCCACAGAACCGGGTTCGACGGTGACGCGATAGGGATGCCGGTCGCAGTTGCGGACCCACTGGCGGAACTAGTGGCAGATCCACCGCCTTGATCGCGCGCGCACGCACCGACGGCAAGTCCCGCTGCCGCAACACCCGATGCCGCAAGGAGCTTCCGCCGGGAAAGCCCCGTATCCCACAGTCCAGCCATCCGACCTCCCAAGGCTCGCCGACCGGCAACAGGGTACGGAATCTGGACCCCGAAAACCCACTCCGTGACCAATCCGGCACCTACACTTTTGCCTGGCGCCCGGATCCGGTCGCGTCACGTCGGTGAAGGAGGGCTATGGCGCCACCTGAGGCCGCCCGGAACGGCGGGAGCGCTGCCGGATCAGGCGCCGTACAACTGCTCGCATTGACCAAGCGGTTCGGGGAGGTCCCGGCAGTCGACGGGATCGACGTGGACATCCCTAGCGGTGAGTTCTTCAGCCTGCTCGGCCCGTCCGGCTGCGGCAAGACGACGACGCTGCGCATGATCGCCGGCTTCGAGGAGCCGACCTCCGGGAAGATTCTGCTCGACGGCACCGATGTCTCGCGCACTCCGCCCCATCGGCGCCCCGTCAACACGGTCTTCCAGAACTACGCCCTATTTCCCTTCATGACGGTGGCTGACAATGTCGCTTTCGGCCTTCGCTACCAGAAGTCAAGCAAGGCGGAGGCGAACAAGCGGGTGGCAGATGCACTCGCGATGGTGCGGCTCAGTTCGCTGGCGCAGCGAAAGCCGAGCCAACTCAGTGGCGGGCAGCAGCAGCGCGTCGCGCTGGCCAGGGGGCTAGTCCTGAATCCACGCGTTCTCCTCCTCGACGAGCCGCTGGGCGCGCTAGATGCCCAGTTGCGCAAAGAGCTGCAGGTCGAGTTGAAGGCCCTGCAGGAGCGGGTCGGCATCACGTTCATCTACGTGACGCACGATCAGGAGGAGGCCCTGACCATGAGTGACCGCCTAGCGGTCATGGCAAACGGTCGCGTGGAGCAGGTCGGCACACCGCGCGAGATCTATGAACGACCTGGGACCGCGTTCGTAGCGGCATTCCTCGGCGCGGCGAATCTGCTGCGCGTCGATCCGATGGGTGTCGGGCGGGCGCGTCTAGCGGGGCAGGAGTTGGCGGTCACCGGCGAGGGTTCGGTGCTCGCCGTGCGGCCGGAGCGGATCCGCATCGATCCGGACGGCCCCTTGACACTGACCGTGGAGCGGACCATGTACCTCGGGTCGTCCGCGGATGTCCACTGCCAGTCGGCTGACGGGCAGTCGGCCATCATGCGCGTGTCACCTGATAGCGCGGCCGGCCTGGCGCGTGGAGATCGGATCTCGGTCAGCGTTGCGGCAGAGCATGCGCGGCTCGTGCCACCCGGTGCTCACGCCGACTTTGCGACTCCGGACAGCGGCAACCCCAGATAGCCGCGGGCGATCATCGACTCGAACTGGTGAATCGCATCCTCATCCGGGGCGAGCGGTCCAGCGGCTGCGTACCCCGAGGAAAGGCCTCGCTGCACGGACTCGCACGCGCCCCAGTCCTCCCGGTTAGTGATGTCCCAGAAGTCGACCGCGAACGACGGATCGAAATCCGGTTGATCAGCCGCCTCGCGCGGAAACGCCCATGCGCACTCCACCCATGTCTGGCCCGGGTTCAAGGGAATCATCCGGTGTGTCATCACATAGTCCGGATGCAGGCTCACTAGCAGGTTGGGGAAGACGCCGATGTAGTCGATACGACGCAGTTCGGTGGGTGACAGGCCCCGGATCGGAACGCTCCCACTCGTACCGTCTAGCGACATGGTCACCGCATGCTCGCGCAAGTCCTGCCAGCCTCCTACCCATGCACCCTCCGCGGGGGCCCAGTTCTCACCGCTTTCCGGAGGAGATACCTGGCACAGGGCGGGATGGATGGACGGGCAGTGGTAACACTCCTGGTAGTTCTCGATGATGACCTTCCAGTTCGCCTCGATGACGTACTCGTGCGACGCCTTCACGACGAGGTCCTCGGGGCGGTACTGGGCGATCCGAGCCTCAAGGCCGGCCACGTGGTCGGCGAGCGCACCCGCGGCCCCCGAGGGGTCGACGAAGATCCATCCGTGCCACTCCTCCACCGCCATGGTCACGAGCGGGAAGTCAGCCTTGTCGAACGCCGGCTCCTCGGTGTACCCGCGAGCCGCGAACAGTTCACCCGACAGGCGGTACGACCATGCGTGGTAGGGGCAGGTGATCGCACGCGCCGATGTTGTGACCCCGCACTGCGCCAACTCGTGTCCACGGTGACGACAGGTGTTGGCGAATGCGCGCAGGGTGCCGTCGGTGTCACGAACAAGGAGAACGGTCGTAGCGCCGATGCGCTCAGCCCTCTGCATGCCGGGCTCGGCCAGATCCGCACTTCGACCGACGCATTGCCAGCCGCGGAAGAAGTGGGCACGCTCCCACGCGAAAACCGCTTCACTGGTGTACGCCTCGGGTGGCAGCATGAAACTCGAGCCGAACTCGGCGATGGCCTTCTCCAGATCGGCGAGAGGCAGTGGCGCGGGGGTGAACCCGTCGGCAGGCGTAGCGCCGGCGTGGCGGAGCACGGTCATATTCCTGATCCTAACTCTCGACGGTTCTTGGCATGGGACGGTGATCGGCTCCGGCAATCCAGGCGTCCACAGCCACCGCCCCGCGGGTTGCGACGATGACCGGGTTGAGCTCCACGGTCACCCAGTCTGACGACCCAAAGGCCTCTGACAGTCGCGTGAGGAGGCCCGAGAACGCTTCGACATCAACTGCGGGTCCGCCCCGGTAGCCGTCCATGAGGGGGGCGCACCGCAGGCTGGCGAGGGCCCCCTTGCACTGGGCTGCGGATACCGGGAGGGGCACGGTCACGGTGTCATCATCGATCTCAGCCAGTCGGCCACCTCGCCCCACCAACAGATGCGGGACGACACCGTTGCGGCTGACAGCAGCGATCATTTCGAGCTCGCCGTACACCAGCTCCTCAACCAAGACCTCCGCGGCCGGATTGAGTAGCAGCAGGTGCTCCGCTACCTGCTCGACATCCCTGGGCGCGACTCCGACTACCACTCCCCCGATGTCGCTGATGTGCGCTGCACCCGGCGCCACGAGCTTGCATACGAGGTGTCCGCCGATCTCTGCCGCAGCGGCAGCCGCGGCGGAGGCCGTTGGGCAGACCCGACCGCGTGGAACCTCGATCCCCATCTCGGCCAGCCAATCCTTGGCCTGCGCCTCGGAGAGAGCGCGGCTCACTTCCGCGCCGCCAGTGGGCACACTCACTTCATGGGGGGCTGCCGGGCACACGGCCAACGTCGCGGACCGAGCGAACGCAGCAATCTCTCGCAAACGATGCCCCGAGGGCGCAGGCAGTTGTAGGGCAGCCAGCCCGAGGAATGCAGCGCGCAACCCGACCACAGCACCAATCGCATCGTCTAGGCGTGGCTCCTGCCCGGGCATTGTCGACACGATCAGGGCGCGAATTCCGCAGCGTGCAGCCCCGAGGATCGCCCCCGCGCGCGTCGACTCCCACTCATCGGCGGCAAAAGGCGGCAGACCGGGTGGCTGATCCTGGATGTATACCGCGTGGGCCACGTCGTGGCGATCAGCGAGGGCGGCCATCACTGCGGCCACTGCCTCGGTATCCGCCCAGATCTGGTTCGTGTGGTCGAGCGGATTGGTAGCGGTGGCATTGGCCGGAAGCACTTCTGCGAGGGCCGGATCGTCGTCGGGAACGTTCGCAAGCACCAGACCGACATCACCGGCGATATCAGCGGCGATGGCCGCATCGCCGCCCGACGCAGTGGCGATCACGACTGCACCAGGTGCCCGGCTCCCAGCGGCGAGCATGCGGGCCGCCTCAAGCAGCTCCGGTAAGTCAACCGCAAGCACACCGCCGGCTTCCCGCACCAAGGCGGCGAAGACCCGTGCGTCGCCGGCTAGTGCAGCAGTGTGCGCCACACCGATGCGACGTGACGTAGCGGTTCGCCCGACCTTGAGGGCCGCAATCCGCACATCCCGATCTGCGCAGACAGCCAGTGCCTCGGCTAGATCCGCACCATCGCCGTCCGACTCCAGATAGAGCGCGATCGCGCGTACACCATCCAGTGTCGCAACCTGGGCGAGCGCAGTGCTTGCGGTCACCGATGCCGCATTACCGAGGGAGATCACAGTGTGCAGTCCCAGGCCTCCGCGATGTGCCAGTGCGAGCACGCCGACATTGCCACTTTGCGTGATCACTGCGATCGGACCAGGGGCATCGGGCAGAGCAACGGCATCCCCCCACAGGGGCGCTCGACCCGCGACACTCACCAGCCCATTGCCATTGGGACCCACCACCGGCATATCACCGGCGGCCGCCACCAACTGGTCGTGCAGATCGAGGCGCCCCGCCTCTGCGAAACCCGCTGCGAAGACCACCGCGCCACCGCAGCCAACGGCCCGCGCCTGTCGGAGATAGTCCGCCACCGTCGCCGCCGGCGTGGCGATGACTACCGCGTCATAGGGCTGGTCGATCCTGCGGACGCAGCGCACCCCCATGACCTCCTCGCGCACGGGGTGCACACCAGTGACCGTGCCGACGAAGCCCGCGGCCGCCAGGTTGGTGAGTGCCATGTGTGCGTACGTGCCCGGTCGATCCGTCGCGCCGACGACGGCGACGCTGCGGGGGTGCAGCAACCTAGTCAGATCCGGCCCCATTGCAGCAAGTCACCTACTCGATCATGGATCGCACACCGCGACGCTCCAGGGAGCGCGCCACGATGAGCCGCTGGATCTCAGACGTGCCCTCCCAGATTCGATCAACGCGCACCTCGCGCCACAGCCTCTCGGCGGCAGTCGTTCGCATGTATCCGCGGCCGCCAAAAACCTGCACGGCCCGATCCGCGCATCGAAACGCCGCCTCGGAGCAGAAGAGTTTCGCCATGGATGCTTTGCCATGGAGGAGTTTTGGATCCGCACCCTCGTCCATGAGCCTGGCCACCTCGAGACCGAGCAACC
>JBILVH010000050.1:0-9453 GCA_044370555.1 Candidatus Nanopelagicales bacterium | reverse complement strand
AGCCCGCGCGCCCGAGCCGCTGCCGCCGACCTCCTCAGTGCGACCGCCGGCCCGGTCTGGGCCGCGGTCGCCGCGACCCCGCGCATCGGCGCGAACGTCACCGCGGCCCGTTCCCTCGCCGCGTCGGTCGTCGAGGTCGCCGATGCGGCGGCCCCGCTGCTCGAGACGGCGCGCCTCGCCGCTGAGACCGGCTTGCGTGACGACACGGGCCGCATCGACCTCAACCGCCTCGCCGCGTTCCCCGCGCAGGCCGATGCCGTCGCTGCAGCTATGGAGTCCGCGCAGTCCAGGCTCGCCCAGGTCGACACCGGCCCCGCCATTGCGCCGATCGCCGACGCGGTCACGCGGGCACGCACAGAGTTGGCCGAGCTCCCGACCTCGCTGCGTACCGCGGGCACCTACATCGCGCGTGTGCCCGCACTCCTCGGTGCCGATGGCCCGCGCACGTGGCTCGTCATGCTGCAGAATCTCGCCGAATCCCGCGGCACCGGCGGCCTCCTCGGCGCTTACGTCCTGCTACGCGCAGACGACGGTCGGGTCGAGGTGATCAAGGCCGACACCAACAACTCCCTGCAGCCGTACCCCATCCCCCAGACCGGACTCCCCGCCGACTTCACCAGCCTGTGGGGCACCGACGCCGCCGAGTGGGCATCGTTTAACCTCACGCTGCATTTCCCGTATGCCGCCCAACTCGCCAGCAACGGGATGGCCGAACGCGGTACGCCGATCGACGGCGTCATCGCATTGGATCAACAGGTCGTGGCGGCACTGATCGCCGCGACCGGACCCGTGGCGTCTGACGCAGTCACCATCGACGGGGCCTCGGCCTACGACTACCTCACGAGCGGCATCTACATCGACTTCCCCGACCCGGCCCGCAAGGACGCGGTCACGCTCGATCTGCTCACCACGACCATGGAGCGAGCCATCGGCGGCGACTTCGACCTCGGGGTGCTGGCCCGTGCTGTGCCACCGACCGTGAGCGAGGGCCGGATCCGCATGTGGAGCGCGGTCGAGGCCGAGCAGCAGTGGATCGCGGAGTCGGTCCTCGGTGGTGTCGTACCCACCGATCCCGGCCCGTTCATCGGGGTGGCATTCAGCAATGGCGCGGGCAACAAGATGGACGCGTTCGTGCGCTCCGAGGTTTCGTACTCCGTCGGGCGCTGTGTCGACCTCCCGGAGCAGCAGTCCCAGGTGATCGTGCGGCTGTCGCTCGCCGCGCCGTCGGGGCTGCCCGACTACGTGACCATGCGACTCGATGACCCGACGGCCCCGGCCGGCAGCACGCTGATGCTCGTCTACGTCTACGGCCCGAAGGGTGCCTACGTCAACGAGGCACGCATTGATGGTGCGCCCGCACCGATCTTCGGTGGCGTCGAACGCGGTCGGCCCGTGTGGGGCTTCGCCGTGCCGATCCTGAATGGTGCGACGAGCGAACTGACTGTCGATCTGATTGAGCCTTCGCGGCCGCAGCGCACACCGCGGGTCATAGTCACGCCGATGGCTGAGTCCGCCCCGGTGTCGATCACGGAAGTGCGTGCCGGCTGCAACTGAAGTCAGACGTGACCTGCTGTCACTGCATCCGACAGGACTGAGGGCGACCCCGGATCACCGGAGTCGCCCTCAGTGTGAGGATCTGTGGGTGCTACCTGACGGTTACCGCGATGCGCGGGGCCGAGGCCGGTCCGTTGCCCGCTGCGTTCTTGGCCACGATCGAGACGTAGACCTTCGAGCCCGAGGTCAGGCCGCCGATGCTCACCGAGCGGGCCGCCCCGTTGGTCGTCGCCGACTTGATGGCTGAGCCACCGCCGAGCCGGTTGAAGACCGAGACGATGTACTGCGTGACGGGGGAGCCGTTTGCTGTGGCTGCTCCCCAGGTGACCGTGATCGATCGCGCCTTGGTTGACTGCGCCCGCATGGTCGCGTTGCGGACAGCCGCGGGGGCGGAGAAGACGTTGATCGGATTCGAGGTTGCGATCTCGGAGGTGCAACCTCCGCCGGTCTGCGTGGTGGCGCGAACTCGGTAGGTGCCTGCCCTGGTGAACGATCCGGTCAGCGTGATCCGGCCGTTGCCGGGTGCCGTACGAGTGCCCTCCCACGGGATGGTGGCACCGAGCACGTCGATCAGCACGGTGCAGCCCGGCTGCGCCTTGGTGATGGTCAGCGTGACGCTCACTCCGACCTTCACGTTAGTGCTCGACGAGGCAACGGTGAGGTTCTGCCCCGGCGGGTAGGCCTGGGCGGCCGGCAGGCTGGCTACGGTGAGAGCACCAGCTGCCGCAATGGCGAGTGCGGTTGAGATTGCGCGAGTGCGCCCAGTAATAGTCATGTGGCGCAGCGTACCCGTTGCCCGCCCTTCACGTCACACCGATGGCGGACAATGTGACGGTGTGTTAGCGGCAAATCGGCCGAAATGACCGTTTTAGTCACTAACCTGCCTTCATGAGCGAGATGCCTGCACCGCCCGCACAGCCCTCCGGCCCCCTCGTCCGTCAGCGTCCCGGCACCGTCACTGTGGTGGTGGTCCTCCTCTGGATCTCCATGGCGGCCCTGCTGCTCATCGGGGTCCTGTTGCTCGTCGCGGCGGCAGGCATCACCGCGGGCGCCACCCAGGCCGAGATCGAGAAGGCCCTCTCCGACGCCGGACTCCCGATCGGCTGGGCACCCGCGGTGGGGCCGGTGATGTTCTCGCTGGCCGCGGTCATGTTCATCTTCGCGGTGATCCAAGCCTTGTTCGCGGTGTTCATCTCCAAGGGGAGCAATGTCGCCCGGATCCTGATCACGATCCTGCTCGCGATTCGCCTTGCGGCGTCGCTAGTCGGCATGTTCACCGTGCCGGCCTTCATCGCGCAGGCGATCATCGACGTGATCATGAGCATCGTGATCCTGGCGCTGCTCTGGAACACCCGGGCCAACGAATTCTTCACCGACCGCGTCCGGGTGGCCTGACCGGCTCGAAGAGCAGAGCGCGCGCAGGAAGTATCAGTGGTCAGGGGACAGCGACTTATGTGAGAAGCGAGCCGGGAGCCCGCTGCTGTCGTAGTAGGCAATAGGCCCTTCGGCGAAGTAGTGAGTGACCACTGACTTCCGCGAAAGTTCTGGGTTGACCCGATCCACTCCGAGATGCATCAGATTCTCGTGCCAGATGAGGATCGACCCGGCTTTCGGCAGGAACGGGACCCGCTCGAAGCCCCCGTCGATGAGCATGCTCTGCCAACGCGGCACGACGGTGTTGCCGAATTGCGTCCAGTCGCCGTCAGACACCTTGTCGCAGCCGACCGTGTTCATGTAGATGCGCTCAAGTCGATGCGACCGCGGATAGTAGGCCAGCTCCCCCGAGCCAGGCTGAACATCCTCGAGGGCTACCCACACACCACACATGTACCCGGGCGGGAACGGAGTCAGATGGATCGTGTCCTGGTGGGACCCCTGTTGGCTTCCGAAAATGTATGTCAGTGTCTGACACACCCGGGGTGAGGCACCGAAGAGATCCGTGAGGAATCCAGTAACAGCATCGAGACGAGTGAGCTCATCGATGGCGCTGTAATGGAAGTGTGCGTGCTCCACTCGCTTGCTCGAGCCCCACTCGTATCCGCTGAAGGCCGTCGCTACGATGTCGTTCACAGCGTCGTGTAGTCGCACCAGTAGATCGGCCGGGACCGCGTCCTCCAAGATGAGGTAGCCCTCAGTGACGAATTCCTCCAACTGTTGGGCGCGGCTGGGAGTGATTGACCCATCAGCCCGCCGTGACGCGATCGTCAGGTGAGCATTTGGCCGGTCAAACCAGGGTGTGAGCGCAGGATCCTGGTATTCGAAGAGCGTGCTGTCCAACGCCTCGGTCAGGACGATGGGAGTCTGGCCACGACGCAGTGAGCTAGTGACCGTGTCTCGAATGGCGGAGTTCAGGACAGGGACCTGCAACTGCTGCTCGATAACAGCCTTTGATGGGCCGGACCCGGCCGCCACCCGCAACTCGTGGTCGCCTGACGCGAGAAGGTGACCGTTGAGGACCAACTTTGTCGTCCCTGACGCTGCGGCCGGCAGCGAGGCAACATCTATCCCGTCTACGCTGACGGTGAGTTCATGGCTCAGCGCCTCACCCTGCGCATCCGTGGACACCTCAATCTCGCTGATGTCCCCATGGTGGGTAGCCCCGAGCGTCGAGACCGTTACCCGCATCCCACACCTCACCCTCGTACTCCTCGAAGGAGCAGTTCCTGCTCGAAGATACCAGCGTCGTTGGTTCCGGCGGACCGAACTGGAGCCGTCGGGGCCGAATGAAGCTGCCTCCGCGTGGGGATAATGACGCACTGTGACGCAAGCCCTTGTTCCATCAGGTCGGGCTAGATGGTTGATGTAGCGGTCGTGGGTGGGGGCGTCGTTGGTCTGGCCCTGGCTGACGCGCTCCTAGCCGCGGCACCGGACGCCTCAGTCGTCGTCCTCGACAAGGAGGACCGACTCGCTCAGCATGCGTCCGGCCGCAACTCCGGTGTGCTCCACGCTGGCTTCTACTACGCGCCGGATTCCCTGAAGGCGCGGCTCACCCGCCGAGGCAACCAGATGCTGCACGCCTTCTGCGAGGAGCGAAGCATCCCTGTACGCCGGTGCGGCAAGGTCGTCGTTGCCGCCACGCCCGAACAGTTGCCCGCGTTGGACGAGTTGCACCGTCGGGGCATCGCTAACGACGTACCACTCGAGATGATCAAAGAGTGCGAACTCGCCGAGATCGAACCGTTGGCCCGCACTGTTGAACGCGCCCTGTGGTCCCCGAGCACCTCGGTCGCGTCATCCGCGGCGGTCGTTGAGTCTCTCGCGGCGCGCGTGCAGGAGCGCGGAGGTGCTGTGCGACGTGGGGTGCGCGTGACCGGCGGTGGAGCGGTCCCCGGCGGGGTCGTGTTGGCGACAACTGCTGGCAAGGTGCGTGCGCGACACCTGATCAATGCGGCGGGGCTCTACGCCGACCGCGTGGCCTCGTGGTTCGGTATGTGCGACGACTACGCGATGCTCCCCTTCAAGGGTCTCTACTGGTACGCCGACTGGGCTCCCGGGCGTCTCCAGCGGCACGTCTATCCGGTGCCGGACCCGCGCAATCCCTTCCTAGGCGTGCATCTCACCGTGACGGTTGATGGTCGGGTGAAAGTCGGCCCGACGGCTATCCCTGCGCTATGGCGGGAGGACTACGGCGGGGTGCGCGGTCTGCGGTTCGACGAGGTTGCCGAAGTGCTCAAGGCGTTTCCCCGATTCCTCCGGTCACCGCACCATGATGTCGTCGGCCTGGTACGCACCGAGGTCCCGAAGTACAACCGGCGTCACCTCGTCAGGCAGGCGCAGGCCTTGGTGCCGAGTGTCGACCCGAGGCACTTCACCGAGCGCGGCCGGGTGGGTGTGCGCGCCCAACTCCTGCACCTACCCACCCGAAAACTCGAGATGGATTTCGTGGTGCGCGGCGACGAACGGGCCACGCACGTGCTCAACGCCGTGTCCCCGGCGTGGACTAGTGCGCTCGCGGTAGCCGAGCACGTGGTGTGCGACGTGGTGAGGCGCGGGGCCATTTAGTCAAGCTTGCGCCCCGATCTTTGGCATTGGACCCCGAGTTTGATCCGAGCGCATGACTGGTCCACGCAGTGGCTTGTAGGCCGTTTTCGCTAGTCGCTGATCAGGGGACAACCGGTCGCTATGCTTAGCGCAGTCAAAGGAGGGCACGGTGCTGAACTCTCTCCGGCTCCGCGTTCGACGCCGTCGCGAGAGCCGTGCGATCCGGCCCTATCTGGACGCGGAGTTCTACGCTCGCCAACTCCCTGACCCACGATCCGTTAGCCCCGGTGCCATGCCGCTGCACTATGTGACTGAAGGCTGGCTGCAAGGGCTTGATGCCACGCCGTTCTTCTCCACCTCTCAGTACCTCTTGGACCATCCCGATGTACGCGCTGCAGGTGTAAACCCGCTGGCACACTACGTCGAATTCGGTGCACCGGAGGGCCGCCGTATCCGCATATCTGCCGTTGCGAAGGCCAGCGACATCGCCGGAAGCGACCCAGTGCGCGCGGTGCCGGAGCTCTTCCGGTCGGCACTACACAGTGGCGAGCTCGCGGACCGATCCCTGGCGAACCCGCATCTTTTTGAGGGTGCTTTCCCGTTGGCGTGGGTTTCGGACTCGGCCGTCTCTGAAACTCCACCTGAGGTACTCATGGCCACATACATAGGTGTTGGTCCGCCCCAGTTCCTCACCTCCGCGACCGCGCGCTACCCGATTCCGAGTTACATAAGCTTCGACCGGCTGGCGCGCGACCTTGTGGACCCAGACTTCTATCTCGGCCGCTATCCCGATGTGGACTGTGCTCGGTCTGAAGCCGCTGGGCACTTCATGGAGTTGGGATGGCGTGAGGGTCGTGACCCGAACACCTGGTTCAGCACGTCTTTCTACCTCGCGGCCAATCCTGACGTCCGCGATGGCGGAGGTAATCCCTTTATGCACTACCTCACCAACGGTCGCTACGAAGGGAGAGCACCGGACTACCTCGATCGCGCCGAGTGGGAATTCGTGCTCACGCAGAAGGACATCACCACGGTGGCCCTGGATTGGCTGCGCCCTGATTCCGCGGTGATGGTGCCACCTCCCGAGGCAGTCGCGAGCCTTCGACGCCTGGGCCGGCTCCTTCGACGATCGTCCTCGCCTGCCCGAGGAGACCTTCCGGGCGTTCGTGGGCTCGTTGTCGCCATCGGTTCGGACGATCCCGAGAGCAATGTCGGCGGCGTGCAACTTTGTGTGGGAGCCGAGCGCCGACAGTGCATGGCGGGAGGATTCGACTACCTATACGTCAGACCGTTCCAGCCGCTTCCGAAATTGGCTGATGCGAACAATGGAGCTGTACCACTTCAACTCACCTACAACGGTCTGTCGATGCGCCACCAGATTCGAACCACGGATCTGGGGCAGGTGGTGCTGGGACTCGCCCGAGAACTTGGCACTGGAATAGCAGCCGTGTCCGTACATGGATTGCTCGGGCATGACCCAGAGGCCCTTGGTGGGCAGATCGAAGACCTTGACGCAGAGCGCACGATCTACTGGCTTCATGACTATTTCGCACTGTGCTCCAGCCCCACTTTGACTCGTAGCAATCGCGAATTCTGTGGTGGGCCGCCAGTCGAGTCCATGGCCTGCCAGGTGTGTACCCACGGTGCTGGTCGAAGAGTTCATCAGGAGCGGGTGCTGGGCATGCTGGACAGGATCGGGGCCGAGATCGTGGCACCCTCGGGTGCGGCCGCTGCCCAATTCAAGGTGCTGCTTCCGCAGTGGCCCAGGTCGCAGCGAGTCGCGGTGCTGGAGCACGGCAAGTTAGAGCCTTGGGCGGTGCGCAGCGGCAGGCCAGGATTGGAGAAGCCACTCACGATCGCGTTTGTCGGTCATCCAGTCCCGCACAAGGGCTGGCTCGACTTCCAGTTGCTGCGTCGCTTGATGTCTGGCGATCCCCTGACCACCTTCGTCCATATGGGTGCGACTCAATCAGTCCAGGATCGCGATGTGCCCTTCGTGCACGTCGAGCAAAAGGCTGACAACGTGGGCAGGACTAGCGCGGCACTGCTGGAGAGGAACGTGGATGCGGTTCTCATTTGGCCGACCTGGCCTGAGACCTACAGCCTGGTCACCCAGGAGGCAATTGCAGCCGGCTGTGTCGTCATCACGCATGAGGATTCCGGCAACGTCGTTGCTGCTGGCCGACGTGATGGTTGTGTCCTCGTCTATGACGGCCGGGTGCAACTCTTGGAGGCGGCTGTGACTGGTCAACTTCGCGGTGATTTAGCCGCTTTGGTGGCTCGCGACTCTGAGTTGTATGACTTCAGGTTCACCGGGCTGCTACCCGGCCTTCTGGGGATGGAGAACCAGTGAAGACGATCTGCTACACGAGCGCGAATCTGGCCTACCTCGACAGGGCAATCGTCCTGAGGGATACCTTGGCACGACATCACCCGGACTGGCCCTTGATCCTGGTGCTGGTGGAGGAGGAGCCGCGGGATAGCAGGACGCGATCCCTGCTAGACGGCTTCTCGGAGGTGATCCTCGCGAGTGAACTGGGAATCCCCGATTACCGACGCTGGATCTTCAAGCACGACGTTGTGGAAGCGTGCACCGGTGTCAAGGGTCCAGCTCTCGTCCGGCTGCTGCAGCGCGACGTGGACGCCGTTATGTATCTCGATCCGGACATGGCCGTGTTCTCGCCCCTGGTGGGCGCAATCACCGGGCTTGAGCAGGGTTCCGTCGTGCTCACTCCGCATCAGCTAACACCGGAGACGGAGAACTGGGCCGTTGTGGACAACGAGATCACGAGTTTGCGCACCGGAACCTACAACTTCGGATTCCTTGGTGTGCGTAACGACGATGAGGGGCGGCAATTTGCTGAATGGTGGTCGAATCGGCTGCTGGACTTCTGCAGGGACGATCCCGATCTCGGCTTGTTCACCGTTCAGAAGTGGGGGGACCTTGTGCCCGTGTTCTTCCCGCAGACCCATATCTGTCGAGATCCGGGGATGAATGTTGCGAGCTGGAACCTCCTCCAGCGACCAATGACGCTTTCGCAAGGCGGTCAGTACCTAGCGGCAGGGGCGACGCTCCAGCTGTTTCATTTCACTAAGGCTTCCAGCGTGGGCCAATTGATGACCTTGAAGCACGCGCAAGGGAACGTGCACGTAGCCGAGATCTGGCGCTGGTACCTAGAGAAGTTGGCTGCCGCCAATAGGTATGTAGGGGACCAGCCCTGGTCGTACGGCCATTACGGTGATGGTAGACCTATTGAGAAGCAACATCGGGATCTGTACAGGTCGCGCGTCGACCTTCAGTTGGTTTACCCGGATCCGTTCACGACACGGGATCGGTACTGCTACGCCAACTGGGTTCGGTTGGACGAGGGCTCCTAATGCCGGGTCGCGATCTCAATCCGCTGATCGCGCGATCGCCCAGGCCTGACCCACCGCAAAACTCATGCTGCGGACGAGGGCCAGCAGATCGGCATCCACCTTGATGAGGGACGCGAAGCCGCGAACCGGGAAGCCGACGCCTTGCGGACCTCGCACCAGTCCGCGCTCTAGTGCCGTCTGGGCCTCCTGAGCGGCGTTCGCCAGGCTGACGCGCGCCTTCTCGGTAAGTGGCCAGTCTGATCGCACTACCTCGAGGGCATCCTGTGACCAGAGCGCTACGAAATCCTCTAGTGCCGGGCATGTCTCTTGCCACGGATTGTCAAAGAAAGTTTCATTCGCTGGTCGGATGATGGCTCGTTCAAAGAGCGGGCGGGCAACATCAACAAGGTCCATTGTCGAACGGCGAACGAACCCCGTCGGAATATCGCCGTAGTGTGACCAGCACTCTTCTCGCAGCATGCGAGCGCATTCCTGAACAAACCAGGCGGTGAGCAGAGTCTCTGTGGGCAACATGGATGCATTGGTCCACGCCGGCGCGGT
>JBILVH010000049.1:0-9472 GCA_044370555.1 Candidatus Nanopelagicales bacterium | reverse complement strand
GTCGGCCGACATGGCATCGCCCCGCCGAAGGCGCGAGAGGGCCGTCGTGCCACGGACGAACACCGGCGAACGCGTCGTGACGGCCCGGCGCAACCAGCCGGTGCGGGCGAGGCGGATCAGCGCCGGAGCGGCCGCCGACCGCGGCTGGTGCACGGCGGTGTTCATGAGCACTACCCCCGCCAGCCGGTCCACATGGCGCAAGGCCCAGCCGAGACTGATCGGACCGCCCCAGTCGTGCGCCACGGTCACCACGGGGGGGCCATCGGCAAGGCCGAGAGCCGCCACGAGGCCGTCGAGGTCGTCGATCCGGTCGGCGAGGGTGCGGCGCATCCCGGTGCGCTCCGACCAGCCCATGTCGAGTTGATCAACCGCCACCACGCGCACGTCCGGTGGCGCCTCGGCCAGCAGTCGACGGAAGGCGTACGACCACGTGGGGTTGCCGTGGATGCACAGCAGGGTGAGCCGCGGCGCGTTCCCGTTGCCGGTCGCGTGGGTGTCGAGCACGTGCCACGTCCGGCGCACGCCGGCGCAATCGACGGCCGCCACGTTGCGCGACCACTCGGGCCGCAGCCCGGGCAGCGCCGGGGGTGGAACGCTGAGACTCACCAGGCGATCTCGATGACCGCCGCGTTCAGCCCCGATCCGATACCGAGGCAGCCCACGCGATCCCCACCTTGGAACTCGGGCGCCTGCAGGGCCAGCGTGAAGGGTACGGACGCCGGGCCGATGTTGCCCCGGGTCGGGAACGTGAGGGGCACCTTCGCCGGGTCGATGCCAAGGGCTGCGGTCACGGCCGAGGTGTGCACGTTGGAGACCTGGTGCATGACATAGCAGTCGAGGTCGCCCCATTCGAAGGTCTGGAGGGCCTCGGTCCACAACGCGACGGAGAGTTCAAGGCCCGCCTCGAGCAGCCCGCGCGCATCGGTACGCATCCCTTCGATGTCACCCACGCATAGGTGATTGTGCTGGGTCGCCGCGCGGGCGGATCCGCCGATGAAGCGATGACCGCTCGGGTTGTCGTCCGCGCGACCGAGCACCATGGCTGCCCCACCAGAGCCGAGCGTCAGCGTCGCGAAGTTGTCGAGCACGTCCTCGCGCGTGGTCTCGGGACGGCGCAGCCGCTCGATCGTCGCTTCCTGGGTGTGGCGTGACCCTTCACCGTCGACGATGAGCGCGTAGTCGATGTGGCCGGCGTCGATCATGAGCGATGCGAGTTGCATGCCGTTGACGAACCCGAGGCAGGCGTTCGACAGGTCGAAGTTCAGGCAGGACGTCGGCAGTTCGAGCACGTGGTGCACCTCGACGGCCGCGGACGGCTCGAGGCGCGACCGGCAGACCGAGGTGTCGATCAGCAGGCCGACGGAGGCCGGGTCGACCCCCGCATCGGCGAGGGCCTTCGCACCAGCCATGGCCGCCGCGTCGGCGAACGACACATCGGTGGGCCACCAGCGCCGCTCGACGATGCCCGCCAGGCCTTCGAGCATCCCGGGCCGGAGGCCGGTGCGCTCATAGGTCTGCGCCAGCTGGGCGTCGATCTCGTCCGAGGTCACCGTGATAGGCGCGTCGGCGATCGACACCGACAGGATCGCGGTGTTGGCATAGCGGTAGACAGCGTTGCGGGACATGCACTCTCTTCCGTCGGCGCGCCGTCTCGGGCACTCGGGTCACGGACCGCTCACGCGCGGACCGCAGCCCCTCAAGTCTCGCACGGGCCCCGGGAGCCTGCCACGGGCGGCGTACCGGGCCCCGAGGAGCCGCCGGGGACTTCCGTGCGGACGACTCGGGTACCGCTGCTCGCCTACGGTAGGCCCATGGGGCAGGAGCAGCCCGTGGGTCGGCACCCGCGTGGAGCGGCACGGCGCCCCCGTATCGCGCTCCTCGCCGCCATCCCGCTGCTAGCCCTGCTCGCCCTGACCGTCCCCGCCGCCCCCGGAGCACCGGGGACGGCACAGGCCGCTGCAGCACCGACTGCTCCGGCCCCGGCTTCCACACCCGCCGCCAACCCCCTGACCGAGTTCTACTCCCAGGACCTGGACTGGCGGGCGTGTGCGGTCAGCGACGGACAGTGCGCGCGACTGACCGTCCCCGTCGACTACGCGCGGCCCGACGGTCCTACCATCCGACTCCTCGTCCAACGGATGCCCGCCACGGGTCAACGCGTCGGCGCCCTCGTGATCAACCCCGGCGGTCCGGGGATCCCCGCGGCGGAGTGGGCGGTCTACGGCGCGTACGCGCTGCCCCCGTCGGTCAATGCGCGCTACGACATCGTGGCCTTCGACCCGCGCGGGGTCGGGGCGAGTTCACCGCTTCGCTGCTTCACCCCGCGCACGCTCCGGCGCTACGTCGCCCTCGACCCGACCCCCACCACGCCGGGGGCGCGCCGCGCACTAGCGGACCAGGGCCGCGACCTGGTCCGCGGCTGCCGCAACCTCTCGCCGGGACTGTGGCGGCATGTCGGCACGCGCGATGTCGCCCGCGACCTCGACGTCCTCCGCGCGGTGCTCGGTGAGAGCAGGCTCACGTACCTCGGATTCTCGTACGGCACAGCCATCGGTGCGGCGTACGCCGATCTGTTCCCGCACCGTGTGGGCCGCATGGCCCTCGACGGTGGGATCGACCCGAGCCTGTCGGCCCTCGCCTTCAGCCGCCAGCAGGCGCGCGGATTCGACCACGCGATGGGCCGATTCATTGAGTGGTGCGTGCGCCGCGGCGATTGTCCGCTCGGCGACACGGTGCGGCGTGCCACCGCCGAACTCAACGCGCTCGTCGACCTCATTGAGCGGTCGGGGCTATCCGCGCCCGGACGCGCTGATGACGCGCGGCTCACGACCGCCGCGCTGGTGGCGGGCCTCGCAGCGTCAACGTACTCCCCCACCGCAGGGTGGCCGCGGCTGCGCGTGGCCCTGAGCAGGGCGCTGCGCGGTGACGGCGGTGACCTGTTGAGCATCGGGGAGTCGCTCATGTTCATCGGCGGCGATATAGAGACGGCGTTGCGGGTGCAGTCGGCGCTAGCCGCCGTCACCTGTACCGACACCGGACGCGGACCGACCTATGCGGTGGCGGAGCGTGCCGCAAGACGCGACGCGGCGCAGTTCCGCGTTCCCGTGCTCGCCCACTGGGGCGCCACCGCGTCGCTCGCCTGCTCAGCGTGGCCGACGAGTTATCAGCCCCGCGCGGTGCGCGGCCCGGCGGACCGCCCGATCCTCGTGATCGGCACCCGCCATGACTCCGCAACGCCGTACGCGTGGTCGGTACGCCTCGCGGATCAGTTGAGAAGTGCGCGACTGCTCACAGTCAATGCTGACGGCCACCTGTCGGTGTTGAGCAACCTCTGCGCGCGACGGGCGACAGTGGCCTACCTCCTGCGGGGTGAACTGCCCGAGGCCGGAGTCAGTTGCCGCACCGGGTGACCGGTGCCCGGCAAACCACTCCGCGACTGGTCACGTGCGGTTTGATGGGCACGTGGATCCGTTCACCGAACCGATCGACACCCCATCCGGGGGGTCATCCGGTGGTGGATTCACCGCCGCCGATCACGCGGTCGCGCCGTACGCCGACGCGTTGCGGGCCAACGCACGCGGCGGGTGGGTGCGCCTCGGCGTGCCGGGCCACCAGGACGCCCCTGCCCGCCACCCCGCGGTGCGCGATCTCGCGGGCGAGCACGGCATGTCGATGGATATCCCCATGTTCACCGAGGGTGTCGATATCGCCGCACCCGACAGCGACAGCCCCGCGCCCCTCGATCGTGCACTTGCGCTGGCCGCCGACGCGTGGGGTGCGCGGCGCACATGGTTTCTCAGCAATGGTGCATCGCAGGGCAACCACGCGGCGTGCTTCGCGCTGCGCGCCCTCGGCGACACCGTCATCGCGCAACGATCCATGCACTCCTCGGTCGTGGACGGGGCCATCCTCGCCGGCCTCGGCCTGCACTTCGTGCAGCCGAATGTGGATCCCGTGCTCGGCATCGCTCACGGCATCACCCCCGAAGCGCTGCGCGGGGCCCTGAGCGACCATCCGGAGGCGGCCGCCGCGTACGTCGTCTCACCTTCCTACTTCGGTGCGGTGAGCGACGTGCGCGCCCTCGCCGACATCGCGCATGCGCACGGGATTCCCCTAGTGGTCGACGAGGCCTGGGGGGCGCACCTCGGCTTCCATCCGGACCTGCCGGCCAGCGCACTCCAGTGCGGTGCCGATCTGGTGATATCAAGCACCCACAAGCTGGCTGGGAGCCTGACGCAATCGGCCATGCTGCACCTCGGCCCGGGGCCCTACGCCGACGCGCTCGAACCGCACATCGTGCGCGCCCTGAACGCCCTGACCACGACCAGTCCGTCGGCGCTGTTGCTCGGATCCCTAGACGCCGCCCGGCGCGACCTCATGACGCACCCGCCCGAATGGATCGGCGCTTCAATCGCAGATACCGACCGCGTGCGCGAACTGATCGCCGTGCGGGGCAGGTTCACCCCGTGCGAACCGGCGATCCGGTCGTTCCCGGACGTCGTTGCACTCGACCCACTGCACCTGGTGATCGACGTGCGATCGGGCGGCGTCCCGGGCCATGACGCGCGGCAACTCCTCGAGGACCGCAGCCGCATCCACGTCGAACTCGCGACCGATGCCGTCATCGTGTGCATCGTCGGTGCCGGCAGTCGCCTCGAACCGGAGGTTCTCGCCGACGCCCTGCACGGGCTTCCCGCCCGCGATCTCACCGACCGCGCACCGGTGCGACTGCCCGACCCAGGGCCGCGTGCCCTCGGCCTGCGCGAGGCGTACTTCGCGCCGACGGAGATCGTGACAGTCGGCGCGGCCGTGGGCCGGATCAGTGCGGATTCGCTGGCGGCATACCCACCGGGCGTTCCCAATGTGCTCCCCGGTGAAGTACTGACGGCCGAGGTCCTGAACTTCCTCCGCCAGACCGCGACCGAGCCGTACGGCTGGGTGCGCGGTGCGATCGACCCATCGCTCGAGCACGTGCGAGTACTAGTGCGCTGACGCGCAGGCCCAACGAATCGCCCTACGTCTCGCCCTACGTCTCGTCGCCGCTCTCGCGCTCGCCCATCTCGGCGAGGAAGCGCTCGACCTGGGCCGCGAGTTGGTCACCCGAAGGAACCTCGCCGTCGGCGAGCAGGTCCGACGTCATCGCCGGCCCCGCGATCGCGGCCGCGTCGTACTGCTGCTCAAGAGCGCGCACGACCGAGCCCACCTCGACCGATGCGTCGACCTGGGCCTCCACCTCGGCATGCGCGCGATCGGCCGCGGGCACCAGCGACTCCGTCGGGATCACCAGGCCGGTCGTCTCGCTGAGTTCGTGCAGGAGCGTGATCGCGGCGCGTGGGTAGTCGAACTGGACGAGGTAGTGCGGCACGTGCGCGGCAAGGCCCAGGACCTGGTGACCTGCCTGCCCGAGCCCTAGTTCGAGCATGCCCCCGATGTGCCCGGGGACCTCGATGGTGCCGACCAGCGGGATGCGCCCGGCCAGGTGCGCCTGATCGTTGCCGTGCCGCGTGACACCCAGCGGTCGGGTGTGCGGTGCCGGCCACGGGATCGCGGCGAGTCCCACGACCTGCGTGATGCCGAAACGGTCCACGAGGTCTTCGATGGCGGCCACGAAGGAGTTCCATTGGTAGTCCGGCTCCGGGCCGCACAGCAGCAGGAATGGAGTACCCGCGGGGTCGGTGATCTCATGCAGCGTGATGGTTGGCATGTCCACCGCCGCGAAATGGTCGCTGACAAAAGTCATGGTGGGCCGACGGGCCCGGTAGTCGAGCAGCTCGTCGGAGTCGAACGAAGCGATAAGCCGACGTTCCCCGGAGGCGAGGATGTGAGCGGTCGCGGTGCGCACGGCAGCACCCGCGTCGAGGAACCCGGAGAACGCGTGCACCAGGACACGGGAACCCTCGGGTTCGGAGTGCAAGGTGCACAGTTGATCGGGGGAACGCACCCGCTACGCCTCCGATGCCGGCTTCGCGGCCGCCTTCTTCGCCTTGGCCGCAGTCGGCTTGTCAGCGGATCCGGACTTCTTCGGGGCGTCGGCCTTCTTCTCCGTCCCGGACTTCTTCTCCGTTCCGGCCTTCTTCTCCGTCCCGGCCTTCTTCGGGGTGGACGGCGCATCGCCCTGCGCCTCTGCCGCGGCAGCGGCTGCCGCGTCAGCGGCGGTGGCCGCCGCCCGGGTCGCCGCATCGGCAGCCTGTGCGGCAGCGTCCACGACGGTGCGTGCCGCCGTGTCAGCGGCCACGGCCGCACTCGTGGCGACCGCGCTCACGCCCGTCGCGGCGCGATCGGCTATGTCGGCGACCGAGTCCGCCCAGGTGGCGGCCGACTCGGAGACCGCCGACGCCTGACCTCGGCGCCGCCACAGAGCGACACCGGCGGCGGCACCGGCGGCGGCCGCCAGAACAATCAGGGACTTCTTCATCCGAGCCTCCTTACGCTCCGTCGGTCACGCTAGCAACGCTCGCGCTCTTGCGCATGAATGCCATGAAGAGTTCCTGGGGTGCGGACCCGGCCCAAAACGCATCCGCTCGGTCAGCGGGGAGCGACAGCGCGTGCTCGCACACCCGCGCCCACGCCCATCCGATGGCGCGGGTCAGCGCCCCGGCGACCGCACCGCTGATCGCGGAGCCTGCGATCTGACCCCCCGGCACGAACTTGAGCAGCGTGGTGACGGCATACCTGCCCGCCATGGTGGCCCCGCCGGTGAGGGCGAGTGCTGCGACCGCAGCCATCGTGCGCGACCGCTGCGCGGGGAGGCCGTAGGCGGCCGTGATACGCGCGATCATGGTGACCTGCATGGGGATGAGCAGGGCGGCATCGGCGAACGGGATGGGTGTGGCACCGACCCCGGACGCAAGTGCCATGGCCTTAGTGATCACTCCTTGTGCGGCGCGTCTTTTACGCTCCAGACTCAGCATCTGCGCAGCGGTCAGTGCCTCCGCGGCGGCTTCGGGGACGACGAGGTAGGTCGCGTCGAGCAACTCCTGCAGCCCGAGCACGGGCGCGTCAGTGAAGGGATCGGCCATCGCGTTGGTCATGTGTACGCGGCCACCGGGGCGCAACGGCAGGCCGAGGGACTCGACGTACTCCGCAAGTTCCAGCGCCTCGGGATGTATCTCGCCATCGCGCGACGGCACCTGCGTCACGACAACGAGCACGGGGAGTCCGAGCGCATCGAGTGCGCGGACGAACTCCGCCTGCCGGTCCTCGAAACGGCGGTCCGACCAGCGGGTGAGGTACCACACGGCGTGGATGCGCTGGTCGATCGGAGCGCCACGGCGCTCGTCGACGAGCCGGTGCAGGCCCTCGAGGATCACATCACCCGATGTGCCGGTCTCGAAACCCTCGGAGTCGTAGAGGCCGAGCAGGCCCCCCGGGTGCCGGTAGTAATCAAGGCCTTTCGTGACCGGACGGCCGAGACCCGTCGGCGCTACCTGCGCACCGAAGACCGCGTTGACCAGAGTGGACTTGCCCACGCCGGTCTTGCCGAAGATCGCCAGGTTGAAGCATCCGAGCGCCGCGAATGCCTCCGCGAGCCGCTGCTCGAGCATCACCTCGACGTCGCGACGAGCCAGATCGGGGACCTTCGGGATGCGCGACACCTTCGACCCGCCCGACCCGGCCGCCCCACCCGCATCGTCGCCCGCCACGCCCCCACCGTACGCCGCCTTCGCGCCCGTGGGCGGGTTACGGTGCTGATGTGGCAAGTCCGTCGAAGACGCGTAGGGCGATCATCGCCGCGACACTCGTGGTCGCCCTCGTGGTGGTCGCGGGCGGCGGTGCGGTCGCCGCGATCGGCGTCGACCGCATCCGCGGACTGCTCGGCGCCGATGAGGTACCCGTGGAGTACCGCAGCGCGATCCGCGATGCCGCCCGGCGCTGCCCGGTCGTGCCGGCGAACGTGCTCGCGGCGCAATTGGCGTCGGAGAGCAGTTGGCGCACCGACGTGGTCAGCCCGGCCGGTGCCATCGGACTCGCCCAGTTCATGCCCGAGGTGTGGGAGCAGTACGGCCTCGACGGCAACGGCGACGGTCGCCGTGACCCGACGGACCCCTACGACGCGATCGTGTCGGCCGCCGAACTCAACTGCGTCAACGCCGAACTCGTGGCCGCCGTTCCCGGCGATCCGCTGCGCAACATCCTCGCGGCCTACAACGCCGGCTTCAACCAGGTCCGCCGCTACGGCGGTGTGCCTCCGTTCCCTGAGACGCAGGGCTACGTGGAACGTGTCCTCACGCGCGCGCAGCACATCAAGTTCTAGTTCTCCGACGCGCGCCGCTACGTCGTGCGCGTCGTACCCGACATATCGGAGTTGCCGCGCGCAGCCGCGACCAGACCGGGTATGACCGCACCGAGTTCACCCGGCTGCCACCGGCCGTCCTTTGTCGCCGTGGGCCCCTTCACCCAGGTCTCCGCGACGCCGATCTCCCCGCCGCTCACGGTGAACACACGCCCGGTCACCCCGCGGGACTCCGCACTCCCGAGCCACACGACGAGTGGTGAGATGTTGGCCGGGCTGAGCGGGTCGAAGGCGTCGGTGGCGGCGGCCTCCTGCGGCCCGGTGATGCCGCCGAGTCCGGCGGTCATGCGAGTGAGCGCTATAGGCGCGATCGCGTTGACGGTCACACCCAACCGACCGAGCTCGTCCGCCAGGATCACCGTCATCGCAGCGATCCCCGCCTTCGCCGCACCGTAGTTAGCCTGGCCCACGTTGCCGAAGATCCCCGAGGGCGACGAGGTGTTGATGATGCGCCCGTCAACCGCGAGGCCCTCCTTCGCGCGGGCCCGCCAGTAGGCCGCCGCATGACGCGACGGTCCGAATGTGCCGCGAAGATGCACCGCGATGACTGCGTCCCACTCGCTCTCGTCCATGTTGAAGAACATCCGGTCGCGCAGGATGCCGGCGTTGTTTACCACGACGTCAAGGCCACCGAAGGCTTCGACCGCGGAGGCGATGAGCCGTCCCGCACCCGCGAAGTCGGATACGTCGTCGCCGTTCGCGATGGCTTCACCGCCCATGTCGCGAATCTGCGACACCACCTCCTGCGCCGGACTCGCATCGCGACCCGCACCGTCGACATCCGCACCGAGGTCGTTGACCACGACTCGCGCACCCTCACGTGCGAAGGCCAGGGCGTGCTCGCGGCCGATTCCGCGTCCCGCACCCGTTATGACGACAACGCGACCGTCGCAGATGCCTCCGGACGCGGCCCCCGCGGATTCGTCGACGTGCCCCGACATGTGCTCTCCCGTCATTCCACCGGTCGCTTTCGACCGTATCGTTGCACTGCGCTGCCGAGGTGACCGGCATTCCGAGACGAAGGACGCCCCGTGACCGCGAACATCGTGACCGCGAACATCGTGACCCCGAACATCCTGTTCGTGTGCACCGGCAACGCGACCCGGTCGATCCTCGCCGCGACGTACACCGCCCATGCCCGCCCGTCCTGGCAGGTCGCGTCCGCAGGCACGATGGCGC